>NZ_JBAWKM010000021.1:0-119796 GCF_037095675.1 Pseudomonas sp. CCNWLW23
CGGTGTACTGAAAGCGGAGCCACCTGACCGCAAGGAGTGTGAAGGTCTGATGCGCTCGGCTTTGGACAGGCTCAAGGATGCGCACACTTGCACACTGTCGTTTTCCAGCCGGTTCGATTTGGCCTACAACGCCGCTCACGCGCTGGCGCTGACAGCTCTTCGCCTGAGTGGCTATCGATCGGACAAGCGCTATCTGGTATTCCAGTGCCTGATCCATACCACGCAAAGCAGCAAGGTTCAGGTGCGATTGTTTGCGCTGTGCCATGAGCGGCGCAATCTCGCCGAATACGAAGGCTATATGGATGAAGATGACGCGCTTCTTGAGCAATTGCTGGAGAGCACGTCGCAATTGTTGGGTGACGTTCAACAACGCATGAACTGAAATATCATCACGCAGTGTCAGTGCCAGGCAGCCATTCAGCGCACGGTGCAAATCTTCAGATGCCGAGCCAGAGCGCACAGGTATACTGCGCGCCTTTGCGGCTCACTGATCGGGCCGACTTTTTGTTTCCGGAGCTTTTATGACTTCCCCGACCCAACCGCCGGTTGACGACGCTGTGAGCGACGTCCCGGCTGAAGTGGCTGACGCCAGCGAAACCAAGGCCGAGATCCCGGCGTTCAAGTTCCCGTTCAAGCCGGGCGAGCTGGCTTCGGCGAAAGGCTCGAATCAGCCTTGGTACAAGAATGGCGCGAAGAATGGCCACACCAAAACCCCGGGCATGGCGCCGCCGGGCACGCGTCGGTCGATGGGCAAGCGCTGACATCGGAAAGTAATGGAGCTTGTGCTGGCCTCTTCGCGAGCAGGCTCGCTCCCACATTGGATCTGTGTAGAACCCAAACCTGTGGGAGCGAGCCTGCTCGCGAAAGCGATATCCGCTACAGCACAAATATCAGATCAAGCCGCGCGCAATGAAATAAACGCATAAGTCTGCGCCGGTTCCGTCACCACTTGCCCGCCCGCAGCCAGTACCTGTCCGGCCACGTCATCGCCGGACAAATGAAACAGCCATTCACTGGTTCGCGCCGCCAGCGGTTGCGCGCTCACTTGGTCGATCACTGCAGCAAACGCATCCATGTTCGGCAAGTACGCGGTGAACCCGTCACCCTTGAGCGCCGTGGTGCGAATCCCTAGCGTTGCGCAGATTGCATCCTTGAGTCTGATGTCATCCCGATCCGCCTGACGCGAACGCTGGATCAGCTCAACCAGTGCCCGATCAACCAGCTCGCCTCCTACAATCAGCTCCGGCCCCTGTTCCCAGGACTCTGGCGGGCAATCCTTGGCAGCTGGATTGAGCAGGATGTGCGGATTGATTTCCGCCGGGTAAATCCGGCACACCAGCGGGCGCCGCTCGTAGATCCGGCAGCGCTTGTCGTCGTCAAGATTCCGGCAGGGGCCGACGTTGTAGGCGGCAAAGGTGATCGCCACATGAGCATCAGTAGTGCCACTGCGGACCACCGCCGAACGGCGCTCGGCATGTTCGCGCTGCTGCGCCGGCAGGCCCAGGCCATTGCCGAGAAATGCCTCGACCAGCACGATCACCTGACCGCCATCGGCCGCCCACATGCGGGCTTCGGCGAGCGTCAGCGGGACATGGTGGTCGGTGCAGCATTTGCCGCAACCTACGCAGGAAAACGTCGTATTCATTGAGCGATCTGTCTTCAATCAGGGTGTGAAACGACGGCGGAAAACCATCGCACAGAACCGGATCGAAGCAAGGACTGCGCCACTCAGTGGGTGTTCGTGGCCGGGCGAATCGAATCCCACTCGGTGACGAACGCGGTTTTCGACTGTTTGTTGTACAGGCACAGCTCGCTGCCTTGCTGGCCTTTCATGTGTTTTTGCGGGTATTGGCCTTGCAGCAGAACGGCGGTGTAACCGACGCGGTCGTCGAATTGCGCAGGTGTGCCGACCGGTTTGACGTTTTTCAGACCGCTGGCCTTGGTGCAACTGGCGAGCACGGTCTTGTCATAGGCAGCCCAGGCGTCGGGGCTGGAGGCGTGGGCCTGGGAGGCGAGGGCGGTGAGGCTGAGCAGCGCCAGGGTGATGGCTTTCATGGTTGGGGCATCCTTGGTTATGGCCAAGGTTGGAGTCTGTCGGATAGCGGAAGTTGCCAGTGCTGCCCTTCGCGAGCAGGCTCGCTCCCACAGTTTGAAATGCAATCCATCTGTGGGAGCGAGCCTGCTCGCGAAAGCGGTAGATCAGTCGGGCACAAGCTCGCGCCGAACCACAACCATCCCGACACTCTCATACAACCGCCGCGCCCGCAGGTTGTCCTCCAGAACCCGCAAATCGACAAACCCCTCGCGCCGCTGTTGAAAGACGCTGAAGGCATGCAGCAACAACGCCCGCCCAAGCCCCCGGCCCTGCATTCGCGGGTGCACCACCAGATTCTTGATATAGGCACTGGTCCAGCACTGCGCTACGCCCACCACGCCCTCGGCATCGCAGGCCACGAAACACAAAGCTGGATCGTATTCAGGGTCGCTGGCAAAGCGCTGACGCCAGTCGTCCAGTGACGGCACTCGACCGCCACCTTCCAGCTGTCCGAGCTGCATCAACTGATGCACCGCCGGCGCCAGCTCCTCGCAGTAGACGGACAGCTCAACCCCGTCCGGCCACTGCGCATCCGGCAGAACCCCACTCAAGTCGCGCCGCAGCAGAAAGCAAAACGTCTCGGCCAAGACTCAGTGCCCATTGGCCGCGACGTGCTTGGCGGCTTCGATCAGGCGTTGGGTCAGCTCCGGCGAGGAGAACTTGGTCAGCACCGCATTGGCACCGGCCAGTCGGGCCTTTTCACTGTTCATCGCGCTGTCGAGGGAGGTGTGCAGCAAGACGTACAAGTGCGCAAAGTCCGGGGTCTCGCGCAGGGTTCGGGTGAAGGCGTAGCCGTCCATTTCCGACATTTCGATGTCGGAGACGATCAGATTGATCTGCTGCGCGGTGCCTTGCAGGTCGAGCAGGCAGTCGATGGCTTCCTTGGCAC
This sequence comes from Pseudomonas sp. CCNWLW23, assembly GCF_037095675.1. Lineage (NCBI taxonomy): Bacteria > Pseudomonadati > Pseudomonadota > Gammaproteobacteria > Pseudomonadales > Pseudomonadaceae > Pseudomonas > Pseudomonas sp. CCNWLW23. Next base: position 2,985 of record NZ_JBAWKM010000021.1, read on the forward strand.
TGCGCGCGGTGTGGCATTGCAGGCCGAGGTTGCGCAGGGTGTGCACCGATTGCTGCAGGGCCACCTGGCTGTCATCGACCACCAGAATGCGCGCGTTGCCGAGCACTTCAGCGTCTTCCATGGTCAGGTCGGTCGGCGCCATTTCGATCTGCGCCGGGGCGATGCTGTGGATGACTTTTTCGATATCCAACACCTGCACCAGCGTACCGTCCACCGAGGTCACGCCGGTGATGTAGGCGCGCGAGCCGCCAGAGCCGAACGGTGGCGGCTTGATGTCGGTGGTCAGGCAATGGACGATCTTGCTGACCGCCTGCACATGCAGACCCTGCTTGGAACGGCTGACATCGGTGACGATCAGGCAGCCACCGTTGGGATCTTCCAGAGGCCGCTCGCCGATCGCGCGGCTGAGATCGATCACCGACAGCGATGCACCGCGCAGCGAGGCGATGCCTTTAACGTGCGGGTGCGACTCCGGCAGCTTGGTCAGCGGCGGGCAGGGGATGATTTCACTGACTTTCAGCAGGTTGATCGCCATCAGCTTGCCGCTGCGCAAGGTAAACAGCAGAAGCGAAAGTGAATCTGCGCGGGCTTTGGTGGAGGACATAAGAACCTTCTGTGGGGCGAGAGTGGGAATCGCCAGAAACCTTTGATGCCGTGTTATCGGCGTTAAAGGGATGGGCTTTAGGTTAGTTGTCGGGTAGTCGGCTTGAGTTGATCGCTGTTCTCTCTATCACTGCCCCTCACCCCAGCCCTCTCCCAGAGGTAGAGGGGGCCGACGGAGGTGTCTGGCGTTTTACACCGACCTGAACGACCGAGTCGATTATGGATTCGGAAGAAATCTTTCACGTCAGTGGAATTCTTCAATATCCCCCAATCAGTCCCCTCTCCCTCTGGGAGAGGGCTAGGGTGAGGGTGTGCTTTTAGCTCTTCATGCCTAGTCGTTTGGCCATCCGCCCCAGATTCGCCCGATCCACCCCCAACTCCCGCGCCGCACTTGCCCAGTTATCCTGGTGACGCTCCAGCGCTGCACTGATCAGGCGCCGCTGAAACTCATCGGTGGCACTGCGCAGATCCCCGCTGATTATCGGCATCACGTCGACCAAGTCAGCACTGGCAGGCGCAACCACGTTATCCACAACCTCTCGGGGCAAATCCAGATCCGCCGCGCTCAGACTCAGAATCTTCGGCCGCACTTTGCAGTTACCCAGCGCCTTCAGCGCACTGCGTCCGATCAAATGCTCCAGCTCCCGGACATTGCCCGGCCAGGTATAGGCGAGCAGCGCTTCCTGAGCATCACTGTTCAAACGCAGGCTGTTGAGGCCCATGCGCGAGCGGTTCTGCTCGAGAAAGAAGCCACTGAGCAGCAACACGTCGCGCCCGCGATCGCGCAGGGCCGGCACCCGCAGCGGGTACACGCTCAAGCGGTGATAGAAGTCGGCACGGTAGCGACCGCTGCGCACTTCTTCGGCCAGATCACGATTGGTCGCGGCAATCAGACGCACGTCGACCTGGTGCTCCTTGTCCGAGCCCAAGCGCTGCAATTGACCGCTCTGCAATACGCGCAGCAACTTGGCCTGGACTGTCAGCGACAGCTCGCCGACTTCATCAAGAAACAGCGTGCCGCCATTGGCCAGTTCGAACTTGCCACGCCGGTCGCTGGTGGCGCCGGTGAAGGCGCCGCGCACGTGGCCGAACAGTTCGCTTTCCACCAGCGTGTCGGGGAGGGCGGCGCAATTGAGGCTGATGATCGGTTTGTCGGCGCGCGCGGAGGCGGCGTGAATCGCTTGGGCTACCAGCTCTTTGCCGACCCCGGTTTCGCCGGTGATCAGAACAGTCAGATCACTGCCGCCGACCAGATTGATTTCTTCCACCAAGCGTTTGTGCGCCTTGCTCTGGCCGATCATTTCGCGGTTCTGCTGACCGCTGGCCTGACGGTAAACCTCGGCGCGCTGATGCTCGTCTTCGGCGCGGGTGGCCAGACGTTCGATGCGTTCGGCCGCATTGACCGTGGCCGAGGCGAGGCTGGCGAAGGCTTGCAGGGCGTCGAGTTCGATCGGCTCGAAACGCTCCGGGTCCAGTGCGTCGAGGGTGATCAGGCCCCAGAGTTTTTCATCGACGAATAAAGGACAGCCGAGGCAGTCGTGAACTTCGAGGTGATCGTCGAGGCCATCGACCAATCCGTCATAAGGATCGGGCAGGTCGCTGTCGGCGGCGAAGCGCGTCGGCCCGATGCCTGCGAGCAGAATCTCGAAACGCGGATGCTCGCTGACCTTGAAGCGCCGGCCGAGGGTATCGGTACTCAAGCCATCTACCGCCAGCGGCACCAGGGACTCGCCATCCAGACGCAACAACGCGGCGGCATCGCAGGGCAACAAGGCGCGCATGGCCTCGAGCAAACGCCGATAGCGCTCACCTTCGGGCAGTTCGCGGGAGAGGTCGGCGACCAGAGGCAGCAGGGCGGTAAGCAGGGATTTAGCGGTCATGGTTATGTAGTCAAAGAGACAAGGTGTAGTCGCGATGACTATACGTTCATTTGTGTCTAAATGACTAAGTAGGTTTCAAGCTGTTGAATTCAAAGGATTAATTAGTTGGCACGAAAGCTGATATCCCTAATGCAATCTTTCAAGAAAGCGCAGGAGTCACCTTATGCTTAGCGTCCAGGATCGTGCCATCATCAAATCCACCGTGCCTCTGCTGGAAAGCGGCGGCGAGGCGTTGATCACGCATTTCTACCGCATGATGCTCTCCGAATACCCGCAAGTGCGCCCGCTGTTCAACCAAGCGCATCAGGCCAGTGGCGATCAGCCGCGTGCCTTGGCCAACGGCGTGCTGATGTACGCCCGGCACATCGATCAGCTCGACCAGTTGGGCGATCTGGTGGCGAAGATCATCAACAAACACGTCGCCCTGCAGATTCTGCCAGAGCATTACCCGATCGTCGGCACCTGCCTGCTGCGCGCCATTTCCGAAGTGCTCGGCGAAGAGATCGCCACACCAGAGGTGATGAGTGCCTGGGGCGCTGCGTACGGGCAACTGGCCGACATCCTGATCGGCGCGGAAGCCGCGATCTATGACCTGAAGGAACAAGCCGTCGGCGGCTGGCGCGGTGGGCGGGAATTCATTGTTGCGGCGAAGGTGCAAGAGAGCGCCGAAATCACCTCGTTCTACTTCGAACCGGCGGACAAAGGGCCGATTCTTGCGGCCGAACCGGGTCAGTACATCGGCATGAAGCTGATCCTCGACGGCGAAGAAATCCGTCGCAACTATTCGCTGTCGGCACTGGCCAATAACGGTCAGTACCGCATCAGCGTCAAGCGTGAACCGAATGGTCGCGCGTCCAACTACCTGCATGATCAACTGCACGTCGGCGCGAGCATCCAACTGTTCCCGCCGTCGGGCGAATTCACCCTAGCGGCCAGCGACAAGCCGCTGGTGCTGATCAGCGGCGGCGTCGGCATCACTCCGACGCTGGCGATGCTGGAAGCAGCGCTGGCCACCGAACGTCCGGTGCACTTTATCCACTGCGCGCGCAATGGCAGCGTCCACGCATTCCGTGACTGGGTCGATGGGCTGGCGGCGCGTCATCCGCAACTCAAGCGCTTCTATTGCTACGCCGAAGAAGATGGCGTCAGCCCGGCAGCGGACAAGTTTGGCCTGCTCAGCGAAGAACTGCTCGGCCAGTGGCTGCCGGCGCAGCGTGATGTCGATGCGTACTTCCTCGGACCGAAAGGGTTCATGGGCGCGATCAAGCGGCATCTGAAAGCGTTGGGCGTGCCGGAGAAACAGAGCCGTTACGAGTTCTTCGGCCCGGCTGCTGCTCTGGAGTGATCCGAGACCGAGTTGTCTCGTTCGCGAGCAGGCTCGCTCCCACCGGATTTGCGTTCGACGCAGTTCCATTGTGGGAGCGAGCCTGCTCGCGAATCTTCTGCGCGCCGCAAAAGCCATGTTGGTTAATCATTCCTTAACCGCTCTATCGTTTATTGCCCCGGTGTAGACTTGCGACAATTTCAGCCGCCGGCCGGCTGGACCATGGACTTACAAAGGAAAGGCAATGAGCGAGGAAACGATGCGGTTGGGGCGTGAGCGGCGCTATCTGGTGTTGCTGGGGATCATCTGCCTGGCGTTGATCGGCGGCGCACTTTACATGCAGGTCGTGCTCGGCGAAGCACCTTGCCCACTGTGCATTCTGCAGCGCTATGCATTGTTGCTGATTGCACTGTTCGCCTTTATCGGTGCGGGCATGCGCAGCCGTCGCAGCATCACCGTGTTCGAGACGCTGGTGGTGATCTGTGCGATCGCCGGGGCCGGTGTGGCCGGGCATCACGTCTATACGCAGTTCTATCCGGCGGTGAGCTGTGGCGTCGATGTGCTGCAGCCGATTGTCGATGATCTGCCGCTGGCGAAGATCTTCCCGCTGGGCTTCCAGGTCGACGGTTTCTGCTCGACGCCGTATCCGCCGATCCTCGGTCTGTCGCTGGCGCAATGGGCGCTGGTGGCCTTCGTGCTGGTGGTCATTCTGGTGCCTCTGCTGACTTCGCGTAATCGAAAAGCGCTGCACTGAGTCAACTTCTCGGCACAGCTGCCGATAAACAAAACGCCCCGATTTTCGCTGATGAAAATCGGGGCGTTTTGCATTTCAGAGCGTTTGTGAAAACACCGTGACGAACGGCAATGAAGCGTGCGGCAAATGTGCGACATGTTGTCACACACGGGCTGTCGCAGGGACTCGGGATGCGGCGGATTGGCCGCCTGTTACATAAAAACATTGGCCAGTTTTAGTGTTTTCGGGCTTGAGCACGGACGTACCAGAGCAGGCAGTTTTAACAGGCGCCGGCAGATGGGCGAAGCCCTTGGAACATCGGGCTTTGCGCCGCTCCAGCGTTTGTAGATCGGGTGCAGAGCTGTCTGATTTGAGGCGGTTACGCTGGCAGATTTTGCCGCTTTTATTGAGAAACGCTTTCGATAACTTGCGCAACTTTTGCAAAAATGGCGATGGATTGTTGCTCTGAGTGATAAAAATTATTTCGGGATAAGACATGGTGTATAGGGCGCTACCTATCTACAATCGCCCGCACTGAATTCCCGACGCTGTTCAGCCTTTATCAAGGAACTGATCAGGAGGTCGGGTGTCGAGCGAGCCGCGAGGTTTTCGAGACACCCTGGTGTCGGTGCCTTTCCAATTTTCCGCACCAAATGGAATTGGTCTGTAACAAGGCCTTTGACCACGAATTCGAATAAGAACTGAACGCTGTCCCAAGGTTTTGTCGAGCGTGAGACGCGCGACGGGCGGCCCTTATTCAATCCAAAGAAAATGCCAACCCTTGGCAGGGTGAAGTGTTGGCGATCAAAACCCAACTGCATTGCGCAAGCTGCTTTAGAGGTCGTGAGATGAGTAAAAACAGGTACCCCAGATTACTAGGCCTAGTGCCGCTGCTCGGCACGTTGTTGCTGGGAGGCTGCAACATGACCTTGCTCAATCCAACGGGCCAGGTCGGCCTGGAACAGCGCAACCTGATCATCACCGCCACGCTGCTGATGCTGTTGGTCGTCGTGCCGGTCATCGTCATGACCTTCCTGTTTGCCTGGAAGTACCGCGCTTCGAACAAGAACGCCGTCTACACGCCGAAGTGGTCGCACTCGACCAAGATCGAAGTGGCCGTATGGACCATCCCGGTGCTGATCATCATCGCCCTGGGCTACATCACGTACATCTCGACTCACGAGCTGGACCCGTATCGTCCGATCGAGTCTGACGTCAAGCCGGTGACCATCGAAGTCGTCGCGCTGGACTGGAAGTGGCTGTTCATCTACCCGGAACAAGGCATTGCCACGGTCAACAAGATCGTGTTCCCGGCGCACACGCCAATCAACTTCAAGATCACCTCCGACGCCGTGATGAACTCGTTCTTCATCCCGGGCCTGGGCGGCCAGATCTACGCGATGGCGGGCATGCAGACCAAGCTGCACCTGATCGCTGACCGCAACGCTGAAATGGACGGTATCTCCGCCAACTACAGCGGTGCCGGTTTCACCGGTATGAAATTCAAGGCTATCTCCACCACTCAGGAAGATTTCGACGCCTGGGTAAGTGAAGTCAAGAAGTCGCCTAAACAGCTTGATCAGGCTGAATACGCGGCCCTGGCCAAACCGAGCCAGAACAACCCAGTCGAACTCTACTCGTCGGTCACGCCGAACCAGTTCCAGATCATCGTCGACAAGTACGAAGGTATGAAGCCGGGCAAGCCGCTGAAGCACGAGAAGAAAGAGAAAGAAGTGGCGGCCACGGATATTGACGCGGGTTCGCATTCAGCTGCCGGGGCAGAGGAGTAAACGATGTTTGGTAAATTAAGTTGGGAAGCAGTCCCATTCCACGAGCCGATCGTGATGGTGACCATCGCCATGATCGCCCTCGGTGGTCTGGCGCTGTTCGCTGCGATCACTTACTTCAAGAAGTGGACGTACCTGTGGACCGAGTGGCTGACTTCGGTCGACCACAAGAAAATCGGCGTGATGTACATCATCGTCGCCATGGTCATGCTGCTGCGCGGCTTTGCCGACGCGATCATGATGCGTACCCAGCTGGCCATGGCCACCGAGGGTTCGCCTGGCTACCTGCCACCTGAACACTATGACCAGATCTTCACCGCTCACGGTGTGATCATGATCATCTTCATGGCGATGCCATTCTTCACCGGCCTGATGAACCTTGCAGTGCCGCTGCAGATCGGCGCGCGTGACGTTGCGTTCCCGTTCCTGAACTCCCTGAGCTTCTGGCTGCTGGTGTCCGGCGTTGTGCTGATCAACCTGTCGCTGGGTATCGGTGAATTCGCCAAGACCGGTTGGGTTGCGTATCCGCCGCTGTCGGGTCTGCAATACAGCCCTGGCGTGGGTATGGATTACTACATCTGGGCGCTACAGCTATCCGGATTGGGTACGACGTTAACCGGGGTCAACTTCCTCGCGACCGTACTGAAAATGCGTACCCCTGGCATGAAACTGATGGACATGCCGATCTTCACCTGGACCTGCACCTGGGCAAACGTTCTGATCGTGGCTTCGTTCCCGATCCTGACCGCTACCCTGGCACTGCTGACCCTTGACCGTTACATGGATTTCCACATTTTCACCAATGAACTTGGTGGCAATCCGATGATGTACGTCAACCTGTTCTGGGCGTGGGGCCACCCTGAGGTTTACATCCTGATCCTGCCGGCCTTCGGCATCTTCTCGGAAGTGATCTCGGCCTTCACCGGCAAGAAACTGTTCGGCCACCACTCGATGATCTACGCCTCGGGCGCGATCTCGGTACTGGGTTTCATGGTCTGGCTGCACCACTTCTTCACCATGGGTTCGGGTGCAAGCGTCAACGCCTTCTTCGGTCTGGCGACGATGCTGATTTCCATCCCGACGGGTGTGAAGCTGTTCAACTGGCTGTTCACCATCTACCAGGGCCGTCTGCGCTTCACCAGCCAGGTAATGTGGACTCTGGGCTTCATGGTGACCTTCGCCATCGGCGGCATGACCGGCGTACTGCTGGCCATCCCGGGTGCTGACTTCGTGCTGCACAACAGCCTGTTCGTGATCGCGCACTTCCACAACGTGATCATCGGCGGTGCGGTATTCGGTTACATCGCTGGCTTCGCGTTCTACTTCCCTAAAGCGTTCGGCTTCAAGCTGCACGAAGGCTGGGGTAAAGCAGCGTTCTGGTTCTGGATCTCGGGCTTCTTCGTCGCGTTCATGCCGCTCTATGCACTGGGCTTCATGGGCATGACCCGTCGTCTGAACGCCACCACCAACCCTGAGTGGGTACCGTACCTGTACGTTGCCATGTTCGGTGCGGTGATGATCGCTGTCGGTATCGCCTGCCAACTGATCCAGCTGTACGTCAGTGTGCGTGACCGCAACAAGCCAGAGAACGTTTGCGATCACGGTGACCCGTGGAATGCACACACCCTGGAATGGTCGACCTCGTCGCCACCACCGTTCTACAACTTCGCTGTGCTGCCTAAGGCTGACTGCATCGACCCGTTCACCGAAGCCAAGGAAAACGGTACTGCGTACCAGCGTCCGGCCAAGTACGAGCCGATCCACATGCCGAACAACACCGCTACTGGTGTGGTGATGGGCGCGCTGTTGACCGTCTTCGGTTTCGCGATGATCTGGCACATCTGGTGGCTGGCGATCGCGAGCCTGGTGGGCACCGTCGTTTACTTCGTGATCCACGCTGCACGTGACGACCAGGGCTATATGGTTCCGGTTGAAACTATCGAGCGTATCGAAGCCGAGCAGCACAAGCGTCTGGTCGCGGCAGGGAAAATCCCGGCCAATGCCACCCGTGTTGAAACCTCGTTGGAACAGGCTTAAACCATGTCGAACTTAGTGACCAATGTTGGACACGCCCATGGTGACCATGGGCACGATGACCATCACCACGACTCGGGCGAGATGACCGTATACGGTTTCTGGCTCTACCTGATGACCGACTGCATTCTGTTTGCGTCGATCTTCGCGGTGTACGCAGTACTGGTAAACAACGTTGCCGGTGGCCCGTCGGGCCACGAGATCTTCGAACTGCCTTACGTGCTGGGCGAAACCGCTCTGCTGTTGTTCAGTTCGATCACCTACGGCTTCGCCATGCTGGCGTTGTACAAGGGCAAGAAGCAGGCGGTTCTGGGCTGGTTGTTCATGACCTTCCTGCTCGGCGCGGGCTTCATCGCCATGGAGATCAACGAGTTCCACCTGCTGATCTCCGAGGGCTTCGGTCCTAGCCGTTCGGGCTTCCTGTCGGCGTTCTTCACCCTGGTCGGTACCCACGGTCTGCACGTTTCGGCCGGTCTGATCTGGATGGGCATCATGATGTATCAGGTCAACAAGCATGGCCTGACGTCGACCAACAAGACCCGTCTGAGCTGCCTGAGCCTGTTCTGGCACTTCCTGGACGTGGTCTGGATCTGCGTCTTCACCGTTGTTTACCTGATGGGGACTCTGTAATGGCTAATGCACACTCCCATGACAGCCACGATGCTGGCCACGGCAGCGTCAAGTCGTACGCCATCGGCTTCATCCTCTCGGTAATCCTGACCGTCATTCCGTTCGGTCTGGTGATGTACCCGACCCTGCCGAAGTCGACGACGCTGGCAATCGTTCTGCTGTTCGCAGTGATCCAGGTGATCGTTCACCTGTATTACTTCCTGCATCTGGACCGTTCCATTGCACAGCGTAACAACGTGATCGCATTCGTCTTTACGGCGATCGTGATCGTGCTGCTGGTTGGCCTGTCGCTGTGGATCATGTTCAGCATCCACACGTACATGATGGCGAAGTGAGGTAGACCCGATGTCGCTCAAGCACTTTATCCAAATCACCAAACCGGGGATCATTTTCGGTAACGTGCTTTCTGTGGCAGGCGGGTTCTTCCTGGCCTCGAAAGGGCATGTCGATCTGGCGGTGTTTCTGGCCGCCATGATCGGTACTTCCCTGGTCGTGGCCTCCGGTTGCGTGTTCAACAACTGCATCGACCGCGACATCGACCTGAAGATGGAACGCACCAAGAACCGTGTGCTGGTCCAGGGCCTCATCTCCCTGAAACTGGCCCTGGTTTACGCGACCATTCTGGGTGTTCTCGGCGTTGCCTTGTTGTACAAGGTGGCCAACCCGTTGGCTGCCTTGTTCGCAGTAATCGGCTTCATCATCTACGTCGGCTTCTACAGCCTGTACCTCAAGCGCAAGTCGGTTCACGGCACGCTGGTGGGCAGTCTGTCGGGCGCCATGCCGCCAGTGATCGGTTACGTTGCCGTGACCAACAGCTTCGACATGGCCGCACTGACCCTGCTGGTGATGTTCAGCCTGTGGCAGATGCCGCATTCCTACGCCATCGCGATTTTCCGTTTCAATGATTACCTGGCCGCATCGATTCCGGTGCTGCCAGTGAAACGCGGCATTCAAGTGGCCAAGAAGCACATCCTGCTCTACATCCTGGCGTTCCTCGTGGCGACCTTGATGCTGACCTTCAGCGGCTACGCCGGCATGAGCTACCTCGCCGTCGCCGCCGCCATGGGCATGTACTGGCTGTACATGGCCTGGACCGGCTACAAGGCAGTCGATGACACCGTCTGGGCACGCAAGCTGTTCGTGTTCTCGATCTTCACCATCACTGCGTTGAGCGTCATGATGTCCCTGGACTTCAAGGTGCCGACAGAGCTGTTGCTGACGTACGCGCCGTAAGGTTTGCAAGCTTCAGAAAAAAACCCGCACGTTGAGAGATGTGCGGGGTTTTTTGTTGGTTGGCCTGGAGTGTGTCGATTTGCCTGCTCCCTTGGCCCGACAGCTTGTGGCGGCGGCTTGATGGGTGTGTGAGCTAATGCGACGTTTAAGCAAGTGGTGAGGCAGTCACACGCCTCATGAATTCATCGAACAGCGGAACGGTAAATGCTATCAGTGCGTATTCCGGACTGTAGATCATGCCCTTTTTGATCAGGCTATCGCGCACGGGGCCCAGGCTCGTAGCGTTTCGCCCCAGCGCTTTAGCAACCTCAGCAGAGCGTTGCGGTCCTTCTCCCAGCTCGGCAAGGCAACGCATGTAGTCCCTTTCAGCCGGCGTGGTCCGATCAAAGCGGACCCTGAAAAAAGACTCGTCAAGTTTACGGATGCTTTCCTCTGTCGCTGCCTGCGCATCGGCCTCGGTTATGGTCTGTGCTTTGGCAATGTTCCAAGCGGTATAGCCCCACTCCTGCAAAAAATAGGGATAGCCGTGGGTTTTTTCAAAAATCTCACGCAATGCATCGTCAGAGATACTGGCGCCTTCTTCTTCAACAGGATCACGTAAGGCTTTCCAGGCATCTATCTCCAAGAGAGCGCCCAGACGAGGAAATTCGAATAGTCGCTCCGCATAGCTTTTGGCATCGCCTGCTTGCCCCGCCAGCTGCGGAAGACCCGCGCCAAAAAGAATCAGAGGGAGAGCTGCCTGATTGACTGCGTGGATGCCGCGAATAAGCGCGCCAAGCTCATCTTTTGAAAGATACTGTAATTCGTCAATCAGAATGGCGACTGGTATGCCTGCGTCCCTCGCGGCCTCCGCTGTTGCTATCAGAACGTCACGAAGATCATCTTCCAGATTGCCACTGTCGGCATAGCCAGCTTCGGAGTCTCCGCCCAGCGTAACTTCGGCCCCACCCGCCGCGATAGTGATATTGCCGATAAAGCTACGAAGTATGCGTATCCCTCTTTTGACCGTCTCGACCGTGTTCTGCACTCGGTCCAAACGCAACAGCACTCGGCGTAACACCGGAATCAGGAGCTGTTTCAACTCCGCACCGTCATGGGCCTCCTGCATTTCGGCGAAATAACCCAATGCCAAAGCTCGATCTTTGATCTGATTCAGAAGCACTGTTTTTCCGACACCGCGCAGGCCCAATATCATCAGGGATTTGGCGTGCTTGCCGCGCTTCGTGCGCGCCAATGCGGTGTCTGCCGTTTCCAGTACTTCTGATCGCCCTGCTAGTTCCGGTGGGGAAACTCCTGCTCCGGGATTGAGGGGTTAGTATTCTTATCCACAGCTCGCTCTCATACGAAATTATTCATAGTTATAGTGAGATTTTTATATAACTGCAGATAAGTAGCTAAAGTTGCCCGGCAGAGGGCTGAATTGCTTGATTCGGTTCCCTCAAACTTTAGGTTCGCTGCCGGAACGAGACAATCGTAGCGAAGTGCCCGTCCTACTGATTTTTGGTGTGGTTGAAAGCTGAAGTACTGTGAAATCGGCCGCTGTAAAGGGTGGTTGCGCAGAGCAGGTAAAAGACCTAGATTTGGATCCAAATATGTCAGCGGTTTGTCCGCGATCCTGTTGCGGCCTTCAACTCGCTAGATAATTGGCTTAACTCAAAAAGGCTGGGCGCAATGACCGAACGGATGACCTGCGATGAGCGCTTTATCGCCCTGGCTGAAGAACTCAACTACGACATCTATGGCGAGAACACCGCTGGTGGCAATTACGCGCCGCTGATCCGTCATCACGACGAGCTCTACATCAGCGGCATGGTGCCGCGGGTCAATGGCAAGATCCTGTATCCCGGTCGCGTGGGGCTGGAATTGAACCTCAAGGATGCGCAAGCAGCGGCGAGCATCAGCGCCATGCGTTGCCTGGCGCTGATCGTCGATGCGGTGGGTTCGCTGGACAAGATTCGCGCGTTGTTGCGGGTCACGGTGTATGTGAAGTCGACCGCTGATTTTGTCGACCTGAGCGAAGTGGCCAACGGCGCTTCGGATGTGTTCAGCCATGTGCTGGGCGATGCCGGACGGCATACGCGCACGACCATCGGCGTGTATCAGTTGCCGAAGAATGCGGCGATTGAAGTAGACATGATTGCGGCTTTGCATCCTTCGGCTTGAGGTTCCCGCCTCAAACAAAAAGCCCCGCCTGATCAATCAGCGCGGGGCTTTTTCGCAAGCGCTTTGCAGATTACTGCGCCGCGATGCTATACCCGTCAAACGCCGTCTGCTGCTGCAGCGCGGTGATGATGTTCTTGCGGTTCACCGCCTGTTCCGTGCCGGCGTTATCGACGAAGGTTTCGCTCTCCAGCTCGGCTTCCTCGCCTTCACCGACGAAGGTGAAACCGAGGAATTCCAGTGCCTCACGATCAACATTCAGGCGCGAACGCGGCGTGCGCATTGGCAGAGTCACGCTGGCGCCGTCCTTGCTGATGGTGAAGATTTCCACTTCTTTCTTCTTCGCAGCTTTGCTCTTGCCGCCGCTCGGATTGCTGATCGCCTGATGGGTCTGATTCAGCACTTTCAGCGCCAGACCATAAACGATTTCCTGAAACGCCGGATCGTCCTTGAAGCTGGACAGAATGCGCCCGATCGAGAACTTGCTGCTCAGGTCTTCCAGCGCGGCGATGTCGGCTGCCTCGGCGTCTTTCAGGCGCTTGAGTTCGCCCATCAGCTCGTACGCCTTGTCGTCATCAAAACTGTCATGCGCCTGACGGATCGCCGCACGCAATTCGCGGATCTGGTCGCTCTCGCGGGTCGACTGGAACGCGTCCAGGACCATCTCGCTGATGATTTTGGCTTGAGGCAGGTGTTGTGAAAGATTGATGGAGTTTTCGTATTCCGCTTTGGACGACTGGGTGACTACGGATTCAGCGGTGTTGAAATCGGACATTGAAATTTCACTACTTTTTAACTTGAGTTGAGGCGAGAAAGCACGAGGTCTTTTTCAGGCCGACTAATTTAGGGGAGCGGGGCGGCGTTGTCACGGAGCAACGGTCTGGTGGTCGGGATTTTTCCACCGTGCGCTATTTGCGGCGCTGACGTTCCATGGCAATCACGGACTTCTCGAAGCCCAGGCCGGCGAAAAAAGCTTCAGCGCCTTCGCGTCCAGCGCGCAGCACCCAGGTGATGTCCGGGTTGTCACCCATGACGTACTCCACCAGTGCCCGCCCGATTCCTTTGCGCCGATGCTGGTCATCGACCACCACCATAGACAGATAGCCGTTGGAGACCTCATCGGTAATTGCTCGAGCGAAACCGACAATTTGCTCGCCTAAGAGCGCAACAGCTGTGCGCTGCGAATTGTGAATCAAGCGGGCAAAAGATTCGGCATCGCCAATGCGATGGCCCCAGCCATGCTGGCCAAGAAACAGCCTCGCCGATTCTGTTTCGCCGGGATGCAAGTCGCGCACGGTAAGGCTGTCGTTCATGGGATATTCAAGTCCTTATCAATTTCCATCGTGATCGATTACGGCCGGCCGACGTCAGGTTTCCCCCAAGTACGCATCGCAAACTCAACAAACCGTCTCAGCTTCGGCAATCGATAGCGATCCTGCGCATACAACAGATGCATCGGCCTGCTTGGCGGTTGGTAGTCCGTCATTACCCTGACCAGTTTGCCGTCGCGCAGATCCTGTTCCACCAGCGCGTCGGGCAGCATCATGATGCCCATGCCGTTGCGCGCTGCCTGGTGCAAACCGGCGGAGCTGTTGATCAGCATCGGTCCGCTGACGTCGACGAGGACTTCGCCTTCCGGACCGCTCAGACGCCAGCGTTTTTCCACCGATTGCCAGTCATCCCCAGCCGGGTAGGCGAAGGACAGGCAATCGTGTTGCTGCAAATCCTGTGGCGTATGCGGCATGCCGCGCCGCGCGATGTAATCAGGGGAAGCGCAGACGGTCAGGGTGTAGTCGATCAAGGGCCGGGCGATCAGGTTGGATTGGTCGAAATTGCCCAGGCGGAATGCGACATCGAGGCCGTTCTCCAGCAGATCCGGACGGCTGTTGGTCAGCACCACGTCGAGCTTCACTTGCGGATAGAGCAAGGAGTATTCGCTGAGAGCCGGGGTCAGTCGTTCGACGCCGAAGGTCAGCGGCGCGGTGATACGCAGCAAGCCGCGCGGCTCGTCCGACGCTTGTTCAGCAAGGCGTTCGGAGTCGGCCACCAGGCCGAGCACTTCCAGGCAGCGCTGATAATAGACGCTGCCGAATTCGGTCAGGCGCTGGCGGCGCGTAGTGCGTTGCAGCAGTTGCACGCCGAGCCGTTGCTCCAGCGCGCGCAGATGATTGCCCACCATCGTCGTCGACATTTCACACTTCGCAGCGGCGGCCGTCATGCTCCCGGTTTCGACCACTTTGACGTAGACGCCCATCGACTGAAACAAATCCATTATCAAGCCCGGCTTTTAAATGATTGAAGTTTTTCCGAGTTTATCCAGCTCAGGTGGCTAACCATACTGCAAAAACACCGACCTGCAATGGAGTTTCACGTCATGACCGCCGCCCTGATGAACACCTACCAACCACTGGCCCTGAGTTTCACCAAGGGCCTGGGCACGCGTCTGTGGGATCAGGCGGGGCGCGAATATCTGGATGCCGTTGCCGGTGTGGCAGTGACCAATGTCGGCCACTCGCATCCGCGCATTGTCTCGGCGATCAGCGAGCAGGCGGGATTGCTGTTGCATACTTCCAACCTGTACAGCATCGACTGGCAACAGCAACTGGCCAAACGGCTGACGGCGTTGTCGGGGATGGAGCGCGCGTTCTTCAACAACTCCGGCGCCGAAGCGAACGAGACGGCACTGAAACTGGCGCGTCTGTACGGCTGGCGCAAAGGCATCGAGCAGCCGCTGGTGGTGGTCATGGCCAACGCGTTTCATGGCCGCACCCTTGGCACGCTGTCTGCCAGCGATGGCCCGGCAGTGCGCCTGGGATTCAACGAACTGCCGGGGGATTTCGTCAAAGTGCCGTTCGGCGATCTCGCCGCGCTGGAGCAAATACAGCGCAAACACGGCGCGCGCATCGTGGCGATTCTGGTCGAACCGATCCAGGGCGAAAGCGGCGTACAAGTCGCACCGCCGGGTTATCTCAAGGCCCTGCGCGACCTGTGCAATCGCCACGCGTGGCTGCTGATGCTCGATGAAATCCAGACCGGCATCGGCCGCACCGGGCAGTGGTTCGCCTTTCAGCACGAAGGCATCGTGCCCGATGTCATGACCCTGGCCAAAGGCCTCGGCAATGGCGTGCCGATCGGCGCCTGCCTGGCCCGTGGCCGCGCGGCCGACCTGTTCACCCCGGGCAGCCACGGCAGCACTTTCGGCGGCAATCCGCTGGCCTGTCGGGTTGGCTGCACGGTGCTGGACATCATCGAAGAGCAAGGCCTGCTGGAGAATGCGCGGGTGCAGGGCGCACGGCTGCTGGAACGCTTGCGCGCCGAATTGGCAGACAACCCGAACGTGCTGGCAATCCGGGGGCAGGGACTGATGATCGGCATCGAGCTGAAACAACCGGTGCGCGACCTGACGCTGATCGCCGCACGGGATCACGGCTTGTTGATCAACGTGACTCGTGGCAAGACCATCAGGTTGCTGCCGCCGCTGACGATTGATGAGCGCGAGGTGGGGATGATTGTCAGAGGGGTTGGGCGCGCTCTGATGACTGATTCAGCTCAGGTTCAATAGTGATACCGGCAACTGATGACGCAGATTTCGCCGTCCTCAACCCTGTACACCAGACGATGTTCGGCCGTTATTCGGCGTGACCAGAGGCCGCTCATATTATGTTTGAGCGCCTCTGGTTTACCGACACCCTCAAACGGTTCGCGCTTGATTGCTTTGATCAGAAGATTGATACGCTTGAGCCCAGCCTTGTCGTTTTGCTGAAACCACAAATAGTCTTCCCAGCCTGTGGGCGTGAACTCGATTTTCATTCTTCGATCAATTGCCTGACTTTGGCTTTGCCGGCGCGCAACTCACCGATGGATTTCATCAGCCTTTCGGCGTTGGCAGGGGAGCGAAGCAAGTAGGCTGTTTCTTCCAACGCGTTGTATTCGGCCAAAGACATCATCACTACGGGTTCACCTTTCTGCCGAGTGACCAATAGCGGCGCACGATCTTCATTGACACGGTCCATCGTCTCGGCCAAATGCGCACGGGCGGTGGTGTAGTTGATGGTTTGCATATTGAAGTCCTCGCTGGATGCAGAGAACGTACAGAAATGAGTACAGGATGACAAGTCGACACCTACCAGTGGTTGTGTCGCAGCAGGGCTGACTGCGACTTCAATCAGTATCGCTCAGTAATATTCGAGACGTTTCTGAGAGGGTTGTAATCCTCTTCCCTCCTGTTCAGTGTCGCGGAGCCCTTTTCTCGTCATCCCATGACCTAGCCGATGTAGGAATTGATTACTGCTTCAATCCGGCACATCTTTAGACTCAGGCGCCAGCATCCTCGTCTTCATCGCCCCATTCGAGTTGTGCTGAACAATCTCGCTCGGCTGCCCCTGTTCATTGAAAAACACCTGTCCGATCCCCGCCGAATTCCACAGCCGTTCCCCGGCCTCGGCATGTTCCGGCGTATACGGGACGATGCGCATCAAGCGGCGTTTGGTGAACCAGTTCAACGGTGAGCGCGGTGAGTAGAGCCAGCGGTTGAGGCGGTCGAACCATTCCAGCAGGGTCGGTGGGAATTCGTTCTTGATGCCGCTGCTGGTGATCTGCCAGATCCGTGGGCCGGCCTTGCGGTGGCGGATCAGGACTTCGTAGACGAAGGAATAATGCACATCGCCGGACAGCACCACGTAGTTCCCCGGTGTGCGCGAGTGTCGGAAAATGTTCAGGATCACCTGTGCCGCGCCGCGATGGGCCATCCAGTTTTCCGCGTCGACCAGCAGCGGATAACCGCACCAGCTGAACACTTTCTGCACGGTTTCAATCAGCTTCACGCCGAAGATCGGTGCCGGCGACACGATGATTGCCGACGGGTGATCGAGCAGTTCCTGTTGCAGTTCGCTCAAGGCTTCCCAGTCGAGCAGGCCCGATGGTTGCTTGAGCGCCATCTCGCTGCGCCAGCGCCGGGTGCGCGTGTCGATCACCACCAGTGCCGGAGTGCTCGGCAGCACGAAATGCCACTGCTGAAAACGCAGCAACTGATCAATCAGATCGTCCTGCACCGGCATGTCCAGATAGCCGTCGTCGCCACTGGCGCTCAGTTGCGCGGTCTGCTCCAGCATTCCTTTGAAAGCGTCCGGATTGTTGCCCCAGCCCTGACACAACAGATAAGCAATCAGCGCGTTGCCGATGATGCGCTTGGAGAACGGATGGCCGTAGGCCGTTTCCTCCCACTGCGCAGAAAGATTCCAGTCGTCGGTGATGTCGTGATCATCGAAAATCATCAGGCTCGGCAGATGCGCCAGCGCCCGCGCGACATTGCCCAGGCCCGCCTTGAAAGCATCGATGCGCGTCTGCTCGAGGTTGTAGCGCTTGCGGCGTTCAGGCGTCAGCGTCGGCGCGCTCGGATTGATCAACGACCACGGCGTCGGCGACCACACCAGCATATACATGGCCATGACTTCGGCGAACGTCACCAAGTGATTGTCGGCACTGCTGCTGGTGAAAATCGGCTTACGCGCGCCACCGAAAAATCGCTCGCGCAAGGTCTCGTTGCTCTCTAGCGCCGGTAACAAATCCGCACGGTGGTAGTAGCTTGCCGGGTGTTGATAGAGCTTGGCGCTGTCGCTGACCACGGCACCGTCGAGGTGCTCATCGAACAGACCGAGACGCTCGATCAAGGCATGAATCGCCCGCAGCATCGGCCCGGCGACGTCGTCGGCATAGACCTGATCACCGCTCATCATCAGCAACGCCGGACGTCGTTGCGCATCGGTTTCGTCGGCCAGCAATTGATCGACGCAGAGCAAGCCATCGGTTGCCGGATGATGCGGCTTGCGGCAGGAGCCGTGGAGCAATTGCTCGATCCGCGAACGCACGACGAGGTTCGCGCAGGTAGCGCCGGGGTAAAGCAGATGAGGCGCCCACTCAGCCATACCGATGGCGTCATCGATCAGCAGGTCGTAAGCGATAAACGTGTCGCAGGGCAGGGCGCTTTCAAGTTGAACGTCGATCAGATGCACGAACGCATGACGGCCTACGGCAATGACCGTGCATTTCTCTGAGTCGAGCGGAATATCTCCTACACCCTGCAGGCGCAAGGTCAGCGTCAGTTCACGCGAGCCCACCAGCCACAGCACCACGCGCGTCGGCTCCAGCCGCCGCAGCAGCGGGCCGGCCAGGACAGGAGGCAGCGAGATCAGGTCATCAGGTGTTGAAAACATTGAGGGCAAGGTTCAAGGCGCACGGGCCGGCGATGATAGCGCAGCCGGCGCCTTGATCCCTTAAATGAGTCTTAAGAGTCGGCTTTTTGCAGTTTCAGCGCCAGCAAACGCCACTCCCCAGCCGTCGCATCAACCCGTGGCAATTCCTGCACGGAGCAATCGAAACGGTAGGTGACATCGTCGCCATTCATGTTGCGCGCAGTGACGCTGTTGCTGAAGCTGTAGACCTGATCCTTGTAGCGATGACTGACCAGCGCTTTGCTGTCAGCAAAACGCGCCGAAGCGGGATAACGCAGGGCGCTGGTGACAAACGGGCTGCACATGACATACGCGATCATCGACTTGTCGGCCTGTGCGTCGCCGCGCAACTTCTTGTTCAGCGCGGCCAGGGCCATGCGACCCTCGTAGTCGCTCTGATTCAGCACCGTTTGTACCGCCATTGATTTCGGCGCTCGGCTGACGTTATTCGGCAACAGTGCGGAGTCCGGGGGGGAAGGCTTGTCGTCCGCCTCAATGGCAGCAAAAACCGGCGCATCTTTCAGCTCGGTGACGGGCGTGACTGCCTCGGCTTCAGGCAACACAGAGGTCGACTCGACGACTGGCGTGTTTTGCGCCTGCGCCTCGTGATCGAACGACGAAGGAAACAGCGAAAAGGTGATCGACAACATCACCAGCCCGACAATGAACCCACCCGCCGCGCCAACGATGTTGCCGTAGAAAATATTCCAGCTGCCGCGGTTCTTCACCACCCAGCGCCACATGAAACCCCAAACAGCGACGAACGCCAGAAAACGCAAAAACTCCATTTGATCCTTTCCTTACCTTTCAACAATCCAAGCGCGGCGCGAGACGATCAGCAAGCCCCGACGATGCGCGGCAAGATAGCAAAATAGACGCGCCGTCCGGCTACGGTTGCGGAAAATAATTCGCCGCCAGAAAAATCAACGTGACCATGCCTGCGGCAACGCCACAGGCGCCCGCGAGCAGTTGACGTGCAACCGGATGCGCCGGCTGTCGACGCTTGGCGATCCACAACCACACACCCGCCAGAACGCCCGCGCTGGTCATGAACACCACCAGGCTGTTATGCAGTCCCGGCGCTGCCATGGTGGTGCCGAACAGCCCGTCATAAAGCAGCGTAAAGACAATGCCCGCGACCACAGCGCTGCCCGCTCCGGCAAGGTTTGCCAACAACAGATTCCAGTGCCCGCGCTGTCGCACCACCCAGAACCACATTGCCGCCATGACCACTAAACACAACACAGCATCCATCGGATTTCTTTCCTTGCCACGAGACAGAGGCGACAACTTGTTCGCCTGTTGAGAGTGGACGGCACGATAGCAAAATAGTAGCGTCGCGCCATGCCTTCTCTGTAATGGACTACCCATGTTTTCCACAACCCGTTTGCTGCAACTACTCGGCGCTCTCACCCTTGCCGTCTCTATTACCCCAGCCTTCTGCTTCGCAAAAGAACACCCGCAAGCCAGCTGGGATTACTACCTCGCCAATTGCCAGCGGATGCAGGAGACAATCGCCGACGTCCAGAGCGGTCGCGTCTCCGCTGCCTATGCACTAACGTCCGGCCTGCAAGACAGCCTCGCCTCCATGAACGAGCGCCGCCTTAACCTGCTCCCGCAACACCTCGACTCCAGCGAGTACGCCCACTGCGAAAACGTCGCCGCCCACGCCGAGGCAACCCTGGCCCAAGGCAAAGCCGAGTTCGCCGCGCAAATGCAACGCGGTGTGGAGGAGGGCCGTATTGCACACCAGAACTCCCCCGCCTACCAACGCGCCCGTTCCCTCGGCTACAGCGACGTCGGCGATATCTCCTTCCTGAAACTGCACGAAGACACCGACGGCGAAGCCCGCCTGAAAACCATGCTCATCACCGTCGACGAAATCTGCGGCCAATACTTCCGCGCCACGCAATACGTGAAGCCCTATGTGATCTACACCGTGCGACCGTCGGATGGCGGCTGTGGCGAAGTGAAGCGTGTTGCGATAGTTGGCGGAGGGCAACCAGAGAAGGGGGACTACATTGATCCCAACGGCGAATTTCAGTACATGGGCTGGAAAAAGCTGGTGGGCGCTGACGGCTTCCCAACAGATATTCGGGTGCTTAAAGCACGTCGCTGATCAGGAGAGATACCGGCATGGCTGTAGCGCGGCATTCAAAGAATGTCGCGCAGATACCCCTTCAGCGCGAGCAGCGGCTGACCCAGCTGCTCCACCGACCGCGCCTGAGCCAACTCCGCCGACAACTTGCGCAACTCCCGCCCCAACGGCTTCTCGACCCCGCCCAAAGCATCCAGCGCCAGGTTAAGGCATTCGTTCATCTTGAACTGAATGGCCTCGACATCGCCGCGCTTCACCAGTAACTCGAAAACATCTTTCTGATAATCGCCCATGACCATGTCATCGCGCAGGATCGGGCTCAGGCCCTCTTCTTCGTAGGCAAGTTTGAGGGAGAAGAGGGCGACGGTTTCCAGTGAGGTTTCCATGGGGATGTCTGTCAGTGAAGTGGAAGGCTTGAAACCAATGCGCAAAACGCCAGAGGAGGTTTGCCGTGCGGGCGTGATTATACGGGCGGGGATCGCAGTCGAGGCAACCAGCAATCGGGCATCTAAAACCTACAAGCTCGCGCAGCATTGACATCCACTTTGATACGACGCTTTGATTACAAACACTGAACATCAGCGGAGCGACCATCATGGAATACGACATGAAACTGATCGACGACGCCGTCCTTGCTCTCCTGGCTGCCTATAGCTCCGACGACGGCAATGCGTGGAAGGGCTATGACTTCGAAATCATGAACCGCTTGCACGAGCAGGGTTTGATCAGTAATCCGGTGAACCGGAACAAATCGATATGGTTGACGGAGGAAGGGTTGGAGCGGGGGCGGGAGATTGCTGAGCGGATGTTTGCAGTCAAGGAGTAGGGAGGAGCCGCGTCCCATTCTGAAACGTGAGTTGATGGTAAGGTAGAAAACGCCAGCGAAGTACCAACCGCGTTAACCGGAGAAACAGGTAGCGCGGTCTGGTGAACAAGCACTTTTTTGAATGATCGGATGCGGCCGTCCAGGCTGAATTTCGTGATAGGTTTACCTCTCGAAAAGGATTTTTTTGACAGGAGTCATCCATGGCTAACCCAGCCGCTCGTAAAAGCGATCCCTCCAGCTGTCCTGTTCCAGGGCACGGAACGAACCCCATCGCGACAGGTTCGCCTGACGTTTTCTTCGATGGTTTGCCCGCAGCTCGCCTGCCGGTGGTATTGCAGGCGAAGCGGTAGCGAGTTCATTGGATGAAGAGTTAGAGGAGCTCACACATTGGGACATCTTCTGACCGAGCCACAACTGACAAAAGTTAGAGCCGCTCTTTCCGAGCCATTCAATGATTTTCCCGTGGAATATGATTATTTGGCGAATAAGGTGAGAGGTGTCGACCCTGAAATCCTTTACTCAATTCTTTATTCAGAGGTCGCGCCGGTGTGCTTTACCAATCTCGTTGCACCTGTGCCTCCGATATGGACGGGTTTCGACCCCGACATACTCGGAGAATCGATTGAGGAAAGGCTGGCAGCTAGAGAGCGAAACTGGTTTCGTCGCCAGTTCGATAAAGTGCTGGTTCGTTGGTTGAAGTACAACTACGCGTACATCTGGGAGGAAATCGAAAGTAGGCTTTGAGCTCGAACTAGCCGGGATCAGGCGATTATGACAGGGCGTTTGGCAAAACCTGCGACACGTAACCGATCCGGCCAGTTCCCCAGCGTCAGGACATGGAGTCAGAGCAATTACTGCAGGTTCGATTGAGGTTTTTTGATGGGCTTGTTGCCCTAGACGGTTGGGCATTAGGCTAGCCGGTGGTGCGTTGGCCCCGGCGCCGCAAGAGTGAAAAGCTGGTTGCCCTGATTGTTTTGGAAAAAAGACAAAAACAACCCTCCACTTTCCTCCAGACGAAAAAAAAGGCCTTGCTTTCGCAAGACCTTTTTCTCTGTGTTGGTGCCCGAGGGAGACTCGAACATCCTATACCGTATAGGGCCTTTAGCGAGATTATTTTAATAGGGATACAGGTAGGGATA
Source organism: Pseudomonas sp. CCNWLW23 (assembly GCF_037095675.1). NCBI lineage: Bacteria > Pseudomonadati > Pseudomonadota > Gammaproteobacteria > Pseudomonadales > Pseudomonadaceae > Pseudomonas > Pseudomonas sp. CCNWLW23. Next base: position 25,662 of record NZ_JBAWKM010000021.1, read on the forward strand.
CAAGTTTAAACCTGCTTCGCATATGGGATCTTTACCTGCGGCTTGCAGGTATGCCGTTTGCTTTTCCAGCTTATAGCGCTTCCTAGAGTGATTCTCAAAAAAGTGTGAATAGTAGGGTGCTGAGTGTGTCGTGTGGACTTGATCTCAATCAAGTCAATGCCGATGCCGATGCCGCGACAATCGATGTTTTTAGGGAGGCAGTCGAGAGGCAGTGTGTGGAGCGTCTCAGTTGACGGCATTCGAGTGAATGCTTGAATAAAAAAAACTCGACCTTGTCGGAGGTGGAGAGTTTCAGGTTAGTCTAGCTGGCAAAGCTGCGCGTAACCAAATGGTGCTGTCTAATCCGTGCCAGGTGAGAAATTAGTCGTTTTTTCGCCTGCCTGCGGCAGATGACCTGCTACGATTATGAAAAAAGTAAATCATTGATAGTAACGCCGAAAACGTACCCGAATCCTATCAAAAGGTCACCAGCAGCTAATCAAGATCGGCTGCCGTAAAGCTTGCTTATTAGTTCAGTTTGAGCACTGGAGGATGATCTGGCAGAGTTACTAGAGTTGTCGGATAGCTATGAAGGAGTAACTACACATGTACTTTTCTTTCATGGTTTGGATGGTGATAAAGAGAAGACATGGCTCTCCGGTGGCACTCCGATTGAGCTATGGCCTCGCTGGTTAGGCGAAGATTTAACTAACGTCGGCATTTGGAGTGTAGGCTACGAGTCGTCATCGACTGCTTGGCGCGGTGGAAGTATGCACCTACCTGATCGGGCAGAAAATGTTTTACCTCTAATTCTGTCCGAACGCCGGCTCTTTGACGGTAATCTGGTCCTCATAGGGCATAGTCTCGGAGGGCTCGTAATAAAACAATTGTTGAGAAGTGCCGATAGGGATGAAAGTAACAACCCCAAGGCTAAGTCTTTTTTACATCGTGTTAGGCGGGTGGTGTTTCTGGGAACTCCGCATTTTGGAGCGGGCTTGTCGCAGCTATCGAAGTTGTTGGGCCCTATTTTTAGACGCTCCTCATCAACGCGAGCTCTTGAACGCAACGATCCGAATCTCAGAGATCTAAATAACTGGTATAGAAGATTTTGCGTTGAAAGCAACTTAGAAAACCTAGTTCTAACCGAAACTAGGTCGATAAGTATATTCGGTGTAAGATTGCCCGCGTTTCTAGGCCATATAGTGCTGCCGGATAGCTCTGATCCAGGTGTAAATGCTATACCTGTTCCCATCGATGCAGACCACATCCAAATATCGAAACCTGCCAGCAGGTCATCAGAAATTTATATTCATATTAGCGAGTTTGTCGGTAGGGATTTTGAACGCCAACATAAAAATTCTGAAATCGAAAAGAGTCTGCTGGCCCAGGAAGGTATTCTCGAAATACTGGTTGATAAAGCTGATGGTCATGCCAAAGCAATAGAAGATGTGAATAAAGTCGTAAGTTCTGTAGAGCGGATTTTTTCGAAGCGGGCAGTTGTGAATGGTACGTCTGCCGTCCTCGATGGTGAGGCCGATCAAAGATTCGAGGTTGTTAAGAAGTGTAGGCTGTTTGCAGAGTATAAATCAGAATCGCATTCGAAAAAACTGGTCGAAAGTTTGCAGGCGGGGGAGTTGGTTGACGTCTCCGCCTCGAATAAAGCACGGATCTTAAGCTGGTGTGTCCGCTTTATATCTGTCTCGGATATTCAATATGCACGCTCACTATTAAAGGAAATAGGTTGCGCAGATGCGTCAAGTGAAACGATAGTTGCACAAGCTTTTATTGAAGGGAAGGATGGGGATTTACCGTCCGCTTTAGCACTATTGGATGAACTGGAAACTCAGAGTGCAAGGTCCGCTGCATTTATTCTTGTGCGCAACGCAAGAGGAGCATTTGAGGCATTGAAATGGTTTGATAGCTCAGAGATTGATCTGAGCGAGCTAGACGCCGATGGAAAATTTTTTTTAGTTCAAAGTTTTATTGAAATAGACAGTTGGGATAAGGCTTTAGAAGTTGTGGATGAGCTTTCCGAAGCTGATTACGAGTGCGCTCCTGCTCTCGCATATCTGTCTGCTCTTGTTTACCTAGCACAAGCAGTTCCGATAGAACTCAGAACATTAGTATTTCAAAGCCCCCCTTTTGACGCTCGGACCTTTCCACTGGCGGCAGACCAACAGGCAATAAAATATAGACAGCGGTCAAAAAGTTTTTTTGAAAAACTTGCCCGCTATGCGGATAATTTGAATCTACAATCTATTGCGGAAATCGCAACTGATAGTGTCTTGTGGTTAGCACTTAGAGATGAGGATGAGTTTGAGGCAGCTCGCGTAGAACTTGAGAAAAGTATGAGTGATCGAGATGTGTCTCTGAGGCGAGTTCCCCTCGCTATCCAGTTTGGCATAAATATCGATGTTGTATCCGTTGAGCGCGAAATTGAACGAAGAACGGCTTTAAGTGGGGGGAAGTCATCCGATGCCGCAGTCGCACGGTTTGCATTAGCCCTCAGGCAGAGTAGTCCAAAGGCGGTTGTTCATTATATTGATCGTCATAGGGCGCAACTGGAAGAGCATATAAACTATAAAACAATTGCTTTTCTAGAAATTGAAATGTTGGTCCGATCTGGGAAAAAAAGCGCTGCGGAAGAAAGGCTTGTAAAGTTGACAGAAGTCGGACTGACAGATCTTGAACAGAAAAGAATCGAAAGGATAGTTTTCGAAACGTTAGACTCTGACGTGATCTCGCAGCGAATTGCTATGTATGAGTCGAGTAGTTCTATTACAGACTTGCGTAATCTGGTGTCAGAGCTAGAGGATCAAAGAGACTGGATTAGGTTGGTGCGCTATGCTCGCGAAATATTCTCTCTTACCCGAGATACGAAAGATGCGCAGTGTTATGCGAGAACTCTTTATAACGCTGGAAAGGTGGATGAGGTTTTAGAGTTTTTCACTGAATATCCTTTTTTTCTAAAATTGTCAGAAGAACTGCAAAAAATACGATGTTTGGGACTTTATGAGAAAGGTCTCTTCATTGAAGCTCGTGAAGCGCTTCAGCAGCTTAAAAGCAATTTTAAAAACGACGATCAAAGAGGTCTCACAATTAGTATTGCAATAGCCTCGGGTGATTGGGAGTCACTTCAGGTTACGGTGGAAGAAGAGTGGAGCGCGCGAGAAACCCGCTCAGCTATGGACTTGATCCGTACGGCAAAGCTTGCTCAATTGATAGCTTCACCTCGGCTAAAAGAACTGGTGTTCGAGGCTGCACGAAAGGGCGAGAATGATCCAAAAATACTAATTGCTTGTTATGGGATTTCCACTGAGTGTGGCTGGGAAGATGGAGATTCAGCTTTTGGATGGATGCAGGCTGCGAGTGAGTTATCGAGTACAGAAGGCCCGGTGCTTACAATGTCGCTTCAGGAAATAATGGACAGGCAACCGGGTTGGGAGGAGCAGACTAGACAAGCGTACAAGAAAATGGTTGAAGGAGATTTGCCAATATTTGTAGCTGCTAAGCTCCATAATAAAAATCTCCTGAATTTCTATCTTGCTCCCGCCCTTAACAACTTGCAGCAAATTGATGCAAGGAAACGAACCGTAATATATTCATTTTCGGGCTTCAGACCCTTAGTGAAAGCGAGTCCTGATCGGATCGCTTTAGATGTAACCGCTCTGTTGACTCTTGAGTTAGTTGGAGTGCTGGATTTAGTCTTTCACTCTTTCAGTTGTATTGTGATAGTTCATGGGACACTAAAATGGCTATTCGATGAAAAAAATAGCTTGTCGTTTCATCAGCCAAGTAAAGTCCGAGAGGCACACGAACTTAGACAGTTGATGGCTGCTGGTTCCCTTAGACCTTTTGAAACTACGATGAAAGCTGCTGTTGCAATCTCATCTGAAGTTGGAGAGGGTTTAGCGACTATGTTAGCTGCTGCAATTGCACCGACAGAGAATGGAACTCCACAACGTGTAGTGATCCATCCCGGCCCTGTACATCGGATCGGCAGTCTTTTGCTGGAAGTCGCAGACCTATCGACTTACTCTGCTTGCATATGTAACTGCCAAGCGGTTATCGACAAATTAGTAGAGCGTGGAGTGTTAACATCTATAGAGGCTCAAGTTTCAAAAGAGTTTCTCTCTTCACGAGAGCAGTTATGGCCTCAGGCGCCTCAGATAGATGATGCTGCGCATTTGTATCTGGATGATCTTGCAGTTTCCTACTTTCAACACCTGAAATTGCTGCCGAAACTCTCCAGGTCCGGCTTGACCGTTTTCGTTTCGTCGCGTGAGGTTTCAGAATCTGACGAACTTATTAGCTATGAAAAGCAGTCGTTGGCCTCGAGTGCCGTGCTTGAAAATCTCAGATTAAGACTTAGGGATGGAATTTCCTCTGGGAAGATACAGGTTGGCCCGCTTACTCGTGGATCTGAAGACGAAAGTGATAACTCCATGCGTGATCATCCTTGTCTGGATGCACTGAAGTTGACGAGCCTCGCAGATGCGATCGTATCTGATGATAGATATATTAATAAATTCCTTGTATTTGGGGAGGGGGACGACTCACGTCAGGTTTTAACGACAGTCGATATACTGCACATTCTTTCACTGCGAGCGTTGCTGACAGATGTTCAAGTTTCGGAGCTGAAGACTCAGATGCGCAGGATGGGAATGTCACTAGTTTCAGTAGATTCATTCGAACTTCATCATCATTTACTCCAATCAAAAATAGTCGACGGCAGAATAGTAGAGAATGCAGGCTTAATAGCTATCAGGGAAGCGGTGCACAGGATTGCAATGTCGGATTCTTTACAGCTGCCAAAAGAATTTCCGTGGTTATTCGCTATCTTCCAAGAAAGTTATGCTGTGATGAAGTCACTCTGGTTTGAGGGTTGTGATTTGAATGTATCCATACCTCGCTCAAATTGGCTTTTTGGGTTATTAGATATAAGGAAGTGGGCTCATCGTTTTTCGGCTGCGGGCCTGGATGTAGATGCTCAATTTGAAGCGCAGCTAATGGCTCTTATGGTTCTCCCAAATCAAGAGTCTCCTACCGTTCGTAAAAATTACTCCGATTGGATGGAGAAAATTATACTGGGACGGCTAAGAGAGGAAGGTTCTCCGATTTTTAGCAGTTTATTAGAGCAGGCGACTAAGGTCATTGAGGATGTACTCAGCAAACATCTTGATAAAGAGGTGGGCGATGAACACTGACAATGCCTCGTTGATGCTTGAAGTGGCGTTGAGCCTGTTTCCCGAGATTATCAGTAATTCCCTTTTAGACGATCCATCGTTTATTCAGCGGTTTGGTGTCGAAACTACCTCTCGTATCACGTTTGGCGATTCTGCGGTTTCATTTGATAGTAAAAATTTGTTTGACGCTGTTTCCATAATTTTGTCGACTCCTGGTTCTAAGTCGACGGCGAAGGACGTGGACGGTGACGAGTGGGAACTTAGTGTTGAATCTGATAGTGGCGGTAAGTTTACTTTGCTAGCTTGTGGCGAAAGAAGGGCTAAGCTCCCTTACTTTTGGCCACTGTCACCTTGCGCTGATATTCGAGTTTCTCAGTTTGACAAAGAAGCTGAGTTAAATAATTTTAATGGCACAGTGTTTGAGGGTTGGAGAAACAAGCTATCTGCTGCACCTTTAAGCACAAGTAGTATTGATGATCTATGGAAAGATCTTTCATTGACTCCGACGCGATTTGCGGAGTCCTTAGCCGTGAAGTTGCGCAGTGAAGATTGCAGTATTTTGGACCTTGTTCCTCGTGAGATTGAATATTATGAGGCGTTAGTGGGGCCGCTGGGGCAAGTCGATAGTCTTTCTAATTACATTCAAGAGACAAACGTTTTTGTGTCCCAGCTTATGGGTTGGAATCATGTGAAGGGATTGAAATGTGCACTGCTCCTTTCTAGTCATTCACAGCTCATTTCTGATATTGATTTGAGCACGTTCAGTGCAGAGAATTTTTGTTCTGTGTTGGAGTATGTTAGGAGCGAAGGGGATGTCTTTTCAAAGGTTGGGATACTAGAGTTAGGTTTCGAGAAAGTCAAAGAGTGGCCGCAAATACAGACCTGTTTATTGGCGCTAATCTCCGATTTAATTCATGACAGTCCGCTCGAGCAGGGCGGAAGATTTTCGTTCATTTCGTCTCTTGTGGTTTTGGTGATAGGTGAGTTGTCTAGGATTAAAATCTTTAAGGATAAACCCCCCTTTTGGGTGCGTCTGGCCGCTATAGCCCATGCATCCAGTATTGAAAGAGTTTATTTGGCTAGCGGTGGCATGCCAGTGAAATTCAAAACCTGGGTGTATGAAAATAGGGGTTTGGATTTTTTTATGAGATCACTTTTGGATATGAGATTGGAACCACGGTGGCAGCCGGAATTTGTGTCGCCAGCGCAGTTGAAATTTGAAATGTTATGCAGGGTCGCAAATGCGTTGAAAAAAAGTTACGAGCATCTCACGTTACCAGAGTTTTCGGATTTGTTAGAGGTCGATGCTAGAGGGGCCAGTAAACTGCTGAAATTTCCTGAATCCTTTCTCCCAGGTCCTCTTGAAGGCGGACTTGCATCCTCACTTCCCATGCCGGAGGAGGTTTTGGGGAATTTGGAAAACCAGCTGACATCTGACAGCGTCAACGTAGATTCTTTCAATTCATTAGTTAATAGTTCGCTGATTTTTAATATTACAATGGATCATGCACGTCTCGCTGCTAGCGCACTTAGAAAAGTAAAATATCAACTTGAGCAGTCTAAGGGGGGCAGTAATTTCTTCGCGTTGATAAGCGGTTTGGCTACTGTTGCTGCTGTGACTAGAAGTAAAGAGCTGGCCGATGAGGTTAGGGTATTGAGTCGTGTGACAAGAAGACGGGAAGATACAACTCTATCGGGAACGGATGAGCTTAGGATAGCTCTTATTTCTGCCGCATCGATTCAGGACTTTCAGCAGTGGTCCGATTTTTTTGGTGATTGGTTAACAGAGATTGCATATGAAGTAGAGGCAGGCGAGCAATCCGTGCTTTTATTAAATAGTCTGAAAGCCATCGTTGAACTTGAGCCGGATCTTTTAAGTGCGTGTTCTAAAGCTGAATCTTCGCTGGTTCTGAGTGCTCATTGACTTCTGAGGTATTATCGTCAACTAATATTTTGGATGTGCAGTAATAAGACGGACATCCAGCGTTGTACTTCAGCTAGAGAGAATCTGCGAGTCTGATAACCCGTATAGGGGGGGGCCCTTAGGGAGGACCCGTAAAATCTGACCGTACGACTCCTTCGCCTGAGAGGAGTCGGACACATCAGATCGGCGGGTCTGGAGCGATCTGTCGCGTCCGTTCGCGCTGAAGGTTCACGCCGTGAAAAGGGGCGAGGGGCTACTCCATAGGTAGCGAAAACGCGGTGTTCCATGTGTTCCATGTGTTCCAGAAACGCTAGACGCCAAGTAAATAAAGGCTTTCAGAGGTGGAACACCAAATGCGATAAACCGGAACACCAGTTACGCGGAACACGTTTGGTGTTCCGCGAGTGATGTTCCGGTTTAGGGGGAGGAGCGTCACGACTGATAGTCGCGACGCGGGCAATCAGGCGGCGATCAGTTGCTCAATGGAGATTGCACCTGCCTTCTCAGTGACCGTATCTACATTGATTGAGCTCGGTCCGAACGGTACATGCAATGGCACGTAGAGGTCAGTCAGGGAGCTCGAACGCCCCATCGCCTTTTCCGTCGCGTGCAGGTGCGCTGCGATGGCGGCGAAGTCCTGAGCTGCCTTGTCTAGGCGGTCGGCCCACATGAACCGTGCTGCACGTAGCTGCTGGTGTCGCAGATCTTTCAAGGTCTGGTTACTCTCTGCAATGGATGCTTCGAGCTTCTCCACTTCATCTTTCAAAGCTTGCGTTGCAGATGCAATGCCCCGCTTGTCACGGGTTGCCTCAGCAAGCGCCTCTGAGGCTTGTCTGAGCGCCTTTTCCGCTCGTTGTTCTTCCGCGTCATCCCCATCGCTCAACGCTACGGAGTAGCTCGCTGCCGCTTGTTTTTCGATGTATTGAGCCTTTTCAATTTCAGTACGTTTCTCTTCTTCCAGTCTTTCGAGTTTGCTCGAAAGCTTGGCGCGTTTGTCTTGCTGCTTTCGCAGATCGTTCTGCACCTGGCTGATTTCTTTCTGTGCCTTTTTAATGTTGCTACCGGCAGATCGAATTCCGTCTTCCCAATCGACCAACGTTTGCAGCCGTCTGATCTCGGAAGCATGGCGAGCTATTTCGGATTTCGCGTTGCTGAGAGCATTGATCACGTCATGTGGGTATGGCGCTCGATTGTGGCGCGTATGTGCATAGAAGCTCTTTGCTTCCTTGGCCGCTGTAGTGAGTTTCGGCAGCTGCTTTTCGAGTTGTTCCATCTCGATTTGGTGTTGCTTGATTTGCTTTTGGTAGTCGCTCATTAGAAGTCTTCCATTTCAGATTTTGATATTCGTTCGATTGGATTCCGGGCAGGCCAGACCCGAAGCGGCCGGCAGCTCTCCTCGATCCAGCAATACTTCACGCGGCTTCGGTTTCAGAGGAGAGGAGCGCGTTGGCATGCACCACGTACGCTCTCGTTTTGGCGAGCCCCGGGAGTCGCACCGATTGCGCAGCACGTCCTTCTGCACTTGCTTCCAGAATCCCGCGCTCGATCAGTTCCCGGTTGACCAAGGTGAGGCTCATGCCTTTGAACACTTCGGCCCTCCACGCGGTGGGCAGGAAGTAGTAGGTGACTAGCGTGTAAACGCCGTCGCCCATACCGTGTTCAACTGTGCGCCGGAAGCCGAGTCGGTCGGTGGTCCGTGGTGCGTGATCGTCGGTTTTGGCGGCAAGACCGTCCCAGCGGGTGAAGCGGCTTTCACCGAATCGCTCGATGACTTGCTGCAATCGACTCACGATGGCGTCACCTTCCATGTTCCCGGCGCCACCGCGTTCCTCGAGCCAAGCATTCAGGCAAACTTGCGCCGCTGTGGTCGCGGTGCCCTCCGGCCAGCCTGTTACACCGAGCGCCGTCGCGAGTTCACCTGCGGCAGCGGCAAGACCAAAGCGAGCAGCGGCACGATGCGCTTGACCGCTGGCGGAAGCAGGAAGAGCCTTGGCGATGAAGCGCTCCACCGTGCGCCCCAGCATGGCTGTCCAGCCGAGCATTTCACCGGGCTTGCACAGCGCTGACAGGAACGCGGTAAGCGGTGTACCGTAGTATTTGCCCACTCGTGCTTTGAGTGCGTCCGACAGGGCGGCGGCGTCTTCGAACCCGTTCAGCACGTCGAACATGCCCAGCCCTTTGCTCGCATCCGCAGGCACCGCCAGCATGCGGATTTCCATCCCTGCCTTTAGCTCTTTGTTCGCATCGGCCATGTGCTGCGCCAGTGTCTTTTCGCCGGTCGAGAGAAATAGCAAGCGCCACTCTTGCACCTGACGGCCTGCTTGCCCTCGATCATTGGCGCGCGCTTTACCCGTGCCGTTGCCGAGCATGTACACCGTTTCACCGATAATGCGCGGATCGCACATACCGATTTCGTCGAGTACCAGAACGCCGTCCGAATGCGCGGCGGCAATCGACTCCAATGCGTTATCCGTCGAGCGCCAGGACCGGACCAGTCGCGGTCCGCCATAGACCGAGGCGGCAACTTGCAGGTGTGTCGTCTTACCGCCGGAGCTGTCTCCGTATAGATGAAAGCCACCTGATTCATGCCCCAGCAAATGCAAAAGCGGTCCGGCAAAGGCCACGCTGGCGACAAACGCCAAGCGGTGATTCCCAACGCAAAGCGCGCCGATCTGCTGTTGCCATTGCTCCAATGTGCCGGCCTCGCTTATGGGAGGAAGCTGCGCGCCGGAATCACAAAAGAACAGATGCTCATGGCTGTTGCCGATCTGCTGATCAGGCAGCAGGTATGCAGGTCCATGCCATCCAAGGCGAGTGACCAAGCGTGCCCGCTCGTTGCTGTCGAACCCTTGCAGGTAACTTTGAAGATCGTTGCGCGCATTGCGACCGGAGCGCGTTCCAGGCAAGCGCAATCCCATATCCACCAGCGGCCCTAATACGTCTTTGCCGAAGTCGCCGGTCATGTTGCGAGCAGGAATGTTCCAACGTTTTTTAGCGCCGTCCGGGTCGTCGAACTCAACCAGCAGACCCCAGTTGTGGCCCTTGTCGTCCCGAGTACGGGCGAGGATCTCCAAGGAGGAGCACACAGGCCGTGACTCACCATCATCGCCGGTATAGAACACACCTTCGGGGGCCAATCGAAAACCACCGGGTAGCAAATCGGTTTTCGATTTTGCCGGTTGTTTGACTGCTGCTTTTGGCTCTGCAGGCTCGTCGGATTGCTCGTGGGCGAGTGAGACGAAAAACTCACCGCTGCGCTCTAGCTCGGCGACGTGTGCTGCCGTCCAACCTTTACCCAGCGCGTCGGCGGCATCGTCCCCGTCGTCCCACTTGCCACCTTTGGCAAACGCTGCTCGATCATCCTTCAAAGTGGGCTTGCGTTTAAACACATTGAGCGCGACAAACCGGACCGATTCGGCGCCGATCTCGTGCAGTTTTTTGGCGACTTCTTCCATGCACGACTTGCCGCTGCTGTCGTTGTCCGGCCAAAGCACAACCGAGCGCCCCTTGAGCGGTGTCAGATCGGCCTTGTGCCAAGAGTTGGACCCGTTCGGCCAGGACGTTGCCACGTAGTCTGGCATCAGTTCGCCCGCCGCGTCGGCGGCTTTTTCGCCTTCGCACAACACGACAGGTACGGCATCGCGCAGTGCCAATTCTTCTAGGCGCAGGAGCGGACGCGGGTCAGGCAATCCCTGCCAGCGCCATTGCGTGGTTTCGCTGTTGGAGCGCTGGCACCAAGTCAGTGGTGCGAAGACTTTTTTGGGCTTGCCGTCTTCATCTGGACCGAGATCAAAGCGGTAAAGAGCCATGAGTGGCTGACCGGTAGCGTCACGGTAGATCCAGACTTTCGAAGGGGCGCCGTGTTCTCGATGGCGGACCGGGCAACGTTTCATAGCGTCGGCCGGGATCGGCTGTATAGCGGTCCATGTTGGCGCTTTGGTTTTGCCTTGAGCGATAGCTGATTGCGCTGCACCGACACTTACGCTCAGCAGTTCGGTTAGCTTCGCGCACGCCTCGACATCGGTGCCGCCGTCCAAGTAGCGGACTAAATCAATCAGGTCGCCACCCTTGTCTCCAGTAGCGAAGTCAGCCCAAGTGCCTTTTTTCAAATTAATCTTGAGCGAGCCGGCGCGCTTGTCAGTGCGAGTCGGATTGGGAGCGGTGTATTCCTTGCCACCGTCCACACGCTTTCCGTTGGGCAACCAGTACGCGAGGACACGTTCAATGTCCTTCAGCGAGGCGGCTTTTATGTCGGCGAAGCTCGGACGCTTCACTTTACTGTTCTGGCGCTGGCTCATGTGTCGGCCCTCGACAGGAACAGCGTGTCAGTCACGTCATCGAGCAGTGCTTTTGCCATTTCACCCAAGTACAAGGCAGGCCAACTAAAGCGCTCGCCTTGATCGCTCATAGCTGCATCGCGACTGAGCTGGTTAACGTGCTCTTGGAGTTGGGAAGCGATCTCTAGCGCGTCTTCGACCGGAATGCCCGGGTTCACCCGGAATAGCTTCAAACCGCGGGCGTTTGCGAATGAAAAATCCGTACGGCCAATCGTGGTCAATGCGCTCATAGCGAACCGCCTTTCTGATCCGCTGGGACAGAAGTGTTATCGCCGTGCATGGCAAGGGTTTTGATCAGGCCAAGAGTGCCGCGAACATCCCAAATGACGGCGGCGATAACACGGTTAGAGAGGCGCGACTCACCTTCAAAGTGGTCCTCGAGTAACGTCAGCACCGAGTCGGCGCGCTCAATCGCGCAGGCGATGGCGTCAATCGGTACACCGGCCCCTACACGCTGGCTGACGCTGAGAATGTCTTCGGGCAGGGCAAAGCTCAGGGCGCTGTTCATTGGGCACCGCCTGCGGCTTCGAGAGCGCGAGCTTTGGCCATGTGGTCGTTGTAGCGGGCGAGACGTGTAGCAAGACTGGAGTTGGCGTGTAGAGCGGCGAGAGCCATTGCACGGTGTGCAGCGGCGCGAATTTTGGACGGATTGAGGGCGTGCATAAGTGAAGCTCCTGTATGTGAGGAGCTGCCACGGATCGTCGCCAAACGATGTAAGGGTGGCAGCTGTGCGCGGGTTGGCGAACCGGGCATACAGGACCCCGGCAGACCCGAAGGTCTCCCACGCACAGCCACCATAAAGCAGGAGTGCGGGCACAAAAAAAGCGCCAGCAATCGGTATGGGGGCGCCTGTGCGCCTGTATGTACTCGGGTCGCCAAACCCGATCACTGATTTTGCAGTGATGGCGGCAGGATAACCCCGAGTTTTTATCCGCGCAACCAGCACGAAGCCTTGCGCATTTTTTTGATGCGACATAAATTGACCGGGCATACAGATTGACCTCAAACGCCCCCGGTTGCCGCCGGGGGCGTTTTCGTTTCAGGCGTGGGCTTCCCAACGCAGATTGAGCAGGGGCAGGAAGCCGTCATTGAGCATTGAGCGGGCGTCTTCGTAGGCTTCCGTTTGCTGGCCTTCGTCGACGATCACCGCACCGATGTTTTCGCAGTGGAGTGCGAGGGCGCACCAAGTGCCGTCGGCCCAGCTAAGTACGCTGACCACGCGTCCCTGTTTGTCCTGGCGGCTGCGATAGCGCTCGAGACGCTGCATTGTGGTGGATGAAAAACCGATGCAGCGCAGCACTGAAAAGGGATGCATCAAGGCTTGATTGGCAATCGAACGGCTCACGCTGCCTCCTGCACGTTGGCAAACAATGGGGGCGGAGTTTCACCTTTGAGCCACGCGGCGATCTTGCTGTCTTCTGCGCAGCGACGACGGTGCCGCTCGGCGAGCACATTGCGCCGCTCGTTCAGGCACGTTTCCATGTATTGGGTGAGATCGGACGTGATGCGTAGGTCTGCGTAGAGCCGTTCGTTGATGATCTTTTCTTGCTCGATGTCCTTCTCAACGATATGGCTCCAGACGTGAGGATCATTCGAGTAGCCGTCCTTCTGATCGATCAGCCAGTAGGTGACCCAGTTGTTCAGTGCTGATTGACTCAGCCCTGCGCGGCGGCCTTCTTTCATCGCGAAATGACCGTGGCCGTGAACGCTTGAAAACTCGCGGCGAATAGCGTGTTTGCGGATAATGTCTGGCAGTTCCCAGGCATTGGGAGTGAGCGGCATAACGAGGCCGTCAGGATTGAAAAAGAACGCCTCTTTTTCTTCACCGTTCCAGCTCACGCCGGCGATGGTGCGATGCCGCCAATTGATGCCGCCTTGAGTGTAGAGCTGAAAGCCAACGCTATAGGAGTCGTGGAAGGGGCCTTTGAATGGGCAGTAATTACGCTTCATGCGGCCACCTCATCACGGGCTTCAATGCGACCACGTGCCCACGCTTGGACTTCGGACAAAACCCAGGCGACCGGGGCGCCGCGAGCGTTGCTGTTTGTGAGCTTTACAGTTTTTGGAAAGTTACTTTCAGGCTCATTCATCAGCTTGTAGATAGTCGGGCGGGCGAGACCGACGATACTCATGACCTCGCCAATTCGGATAAGGGTCAGCGATGGGTCGATTGGCGTGGAGTCGTTTGCAGCGGAGTGGAGGCGAGAGGTTTTCATTTCTCGTTCCTCGCGGTTGCGGCAGAGCTGTGTGTGCGGCTTTCGAGCCACGTCGACACATCCTTAGGTCGATAACGCACACGGCTTCCGACTTTTACATACGGCAGCGGATTGCGACGCGAACTGCGCCAAGCGGCGAGTGTACGGTGCGATAGACCCAGGGTGGCGGCCACCTGATCGGGCGTGAGCAAGTCGGTGGCGAAGGGCGGAAGAGGGGAGATGGATTGGCGCGTTGTGTCAGTCATTTAGCGTTTCCTGTAGTCGTTAAGAGATACAGGGCTAACGCTAAGTGCAGAAAGGGAAACGAACAGTGGTTCGTTTCCCTTCTAAATGATTTCAGGCGTGTAGAGTGGGCTGGACTGGACATCCATTCGCGCGGTTACCAAACCCTCGAGTGAGACCTGGAAGGTAGCAGCCTAGTCTGATGATCCCCTTGGACACAGCCAGATAGCAATCGCAGGAGTCGTGCCAGGGCTATCTAATCGTTAATTTCTGATATCCGTGTTAAAAAATAAAACTCACAAGCATTTTATCTAAGGCGTCTGCAGGCAATACTGACATCTTTGTAAGAATCGTTTTGCGTGTTGTAGATGAAGCTGATGTCGAAATAAGGTCTGATAAAAGTTTGAAGTAATACGCTATTGTCTTTCTGCGTAACTTCGTAAAACTCTCTATCGAAATCGCTTTGTCGGCTGAAATAGTCTAGCTTAGGGACTTCCAGCCAAATCTCCAGTATTCGTATGTTGAAGGTGTATGATAAGAAAACTTCGCTCTTTCCTAATTCTTCGCCGCTTTCTAAATGCTCATCCTCTAATCCTTCCATAACATCCACATCAGAGAAAATCAGATTTTGCAGTGGCAGTCCAGCCCAGCTTGTACCATCAAGTACGTTTAGCAACTCACTAGCTGATATGTTGCGAAAAAATTTGCAGCCCTCTTCAATTAATATGTCATTTATAAGGCCGTTGTTTACAAGGTTTTCATTTTTCTCAACGTGGTCGCGTACAAACGAGAATAGGGAATCGCAAGGTCGAATTTTTGCAGTTATATCATGTGTATTGAGATCATTTACTAAGTCTTTATGTAAGGTTAATTCGGAGCCTTTCTTTTCGAAAAAATCGGAAGTGTTGTTTGTTAAAAAAACAACGTCACCCTTATATTTGGTTTTCTTCAGGTGATGGACTAGGGAAAGCCAGATGAGTGTGTCTCTGTATCCTTTTTCACCGTCGGAAAACGGCTTTTTATTGCTCAGTGCACGTGCTACAACCTCTCTGTGGCTGACTTCTTCGTATTCGAGGAATTCAAGGTTGTCACAACGATCTTCTAGGTGTTCGATAAAATCAAAATCATAGCTTTCCGCTGTCGATAGATCAGGTGCTAGCGGTTGTGGCAAGAGTTTGACTAGGGATTTTAATTCGTTTTTGATTTTTTGTATGGCCTCAAGTGTTTCGCGTCGACGAATATTTTCCACCTCCTCACATACTACTTTGGAGATGAGAAGCTCTTCGTTCTCATTTGCTATGTAGTGGAAGAAGTATCTAAAGTTGGACTGCCTCATAAACCAATCATTGTAAAAAATGTTTGTGTCGACGTAGATTTTCATGGGGTCCCTGATTTGAAAATTTGGATTTTTAGTTTGCTGCTCTGGGGGCGTTGAGTGCTTTTAGAGATGATTAGTATCTATGTGGGTCTAAGTAAGTATTTCGGCAGAGGTTAAAATGTTGCGTATTTGTTTTTTAGATAGCTTGGCCGAACTCCCTGGCGCTTTTAGCGCACTGTCAGTACCAAAAATAATGCCGACGATCTCTCGTTTTGATCGTCCGTCGTTGAGGAGGCGCGTAGCATGCGAGCAAATACTCTGATTGCGATCTGCAGAGGCCTCACGGCGTATGCCCGCTGAGTTATTTCCAGCTTTTCTAGCAGTGACGCTGATTCGGGTTTTCTCTCTACTGCTTAATACTGGCGAGGCATACACCCTCGCTAGAATCATGTAGTGCTGGGCTGCACCAATAAAGTCTGCCGCTTGTTCACGAGCATCGGCTTCAAGGGAAGCCTGCTTTTGACGGATTTCGTTCACAAGCACGTCGAAACTTTCAGGGGACTCTTCAGCTAAAGCAATCAGAATATCCCGCTCACCGCTGTAAAGATCCTCGTGAAATTCCCTCAACCATCGGCCCAGCACTTCAATCGCGCGGCAAGCGCGATCTAGTGCCAATGCCGCAACGCATTGGCAATCTGTAAAAGCTGACTCCGTGGACTCGCCGATAAACCATCGGATGGTGCTAGCTAAGTCATCCTGAAACAATCCTATGCGTTGATGAATATTGTAGGAGTGACGTCTAACCTCTCGTAGAACGCGGACTGCGTCTACTGTCCATTCGCCAGCGTCGTTCAGATGATTTGCCCAATGCAGTTGACCCTCGCGGATGAGTTCAACGACTCGATTGATGCGCTCTGCGAATTCTTCGTACAGCACTAGATGCTCAAGCGCCTCGATGTTCTCCCAGCCTTCGACGTCGATCGGGACGCTTAAATTGAATCTGCTATTCATTATTTTCCCCTCGCCCCGTTTACGGACCCGAAAAAACGCGATCGCCTGCGCCCGCCGATGCTAGGAAGCCGACAGAGAGAAGAAGGCCATTTAAGCCTCTGGCCGTGGCTGATTCCGGAACACCTTATGTGTTCCGTCTCCCATGTGTTCCACCTGCAGGCCATTTGTGTTCCACCGCTGAAAGCCACGAAATTAGAGGCTTTCAGGAGTTTCGGAACACATGGAACACGCGGAACACCGTTTTTTTGAGGGTTCGGAGTTTGCACGGTCAAATCGCCTTTCCAAACTGGCCTGGCACAACGTTCCCGGTCTGTAGTTTGTCCAGATGATCGGCATACCACTGCATCATTGCTGTCCGTTGCTCGAGGTACTGAGCTTTGTTGTAGACCCCCGAGATACCCTCTTCTTTGTGGGCCAATTGGGCCTCCACATGTTCCTTTGGCCATCCGTGTTCACGGAGCAGGGTGCTCGCTGTATGGCGTGTGCCGTGGCCAACAAGACGTCCTTTATAGCCAATGGTCGCGAATACCTTATTTATCGTGTTTTCACTGATCGTAGGATTCTTCGCGCCTACTCCAGGAAATAGCCAGCGGCTGCGTCCGGTTAAAGTGTGCAGCTCTCTAAGGGCGATCAGCGCTTGGCGCGGAAGGGGACACACAAAGTCTCGGCGCATCTTCATCTTCGATGCAGGTGTAGTCCAAAGAGCTCTATCGAGATCAAACTCTTTCCACTCCGCTAGACGAACCATTCCCGGCCTTGAGGCTGTCCATATGCAAAGCCATGCCGCCGTTCGGGCGGTCAGTCTGCTGGGAGTGTTCTTTAAGGCGGTCAGAAACTCGCCAAGTTCGGGCTCTAGCAAATGAGGGTGTTGTTGAGTCTTCGGTGCTTGAGCTGCGATGTCGCGTAGACGGCTACCGGGATCGTTTTCTGTCAGTCCTAAGCCGATTGCTCTGCCGAAAATCTGATTGACCCATGTCCGACATTTTTCAGCAACGTTATGCGCCTCCCGAGCTTCGAGTGAGGCCTGGAGATTTGCACAGTCGGTTCGGGTTATTTCGTCCAGAGGTTTATCACCAAGCGCTGGAAGAATGTCTTTGTCGAGGTAGGTGCGGATTTTATTGAGAGTGGAGGAGGCGAGACCTTTTTCCTCCTTTGCCTTGAGCCAAGCTTCCGCAGCCGCTCTGAAGGTTCGGGTTCGAGCGGCATCGATTGCCGCTTTTGCCGAGCGTTTTTGTTCCAGAGGATCCGCACCGCTGCTGACGACCTTTCGTAGCTCAGCTGCTTTTTCGCGGGCAAGTGCGCCGCTGACTTCTGGATAGCCTCCAAGGCCCATCCATGCCCAATTGCCTGCAGGACGCTTGTACCGGAGTTGCCATGATTTGCCCCCGTCCGGTTTGACCCGGAAATATAAGCCGTTTCCATCCAGCTCCCGGTATTCCTTTGTTTCGGGTTCAAGTCCTGCAAGGGTGGTATCGGCGAGAGGGCGGCGCTTGATGTCTGCGCGCTTCATCCTTGTATCCCAAAGTTAGGTAATTTTCTCAGGATACAAGGAGGGATACAGGGATACAACGGATAGGGGGAGACAGGGGGAAACAGTTAGGCACAAAAAAACCGGCCAAGTGGCCGGTTTCTTTGGGTCTGAGAGACTGGTAGAGACTCTCAGATACTGCTATGTGGTGCCCCGAGGGAGACTCGAACTCCCACTCCTTTCGAAAACGGATTTTGAATCCGCCGCGTCTACCAATTCCGCCATCAGGGCTCAATGGCGGCGAAGTATAGAGAGGTGATTACCGTTGGTCAATCACGTTTCATGGTCAATTTTTGATATTTCCGCTAGACTTTCCGGCCCTGCTAGACGAACCCCATCATGCGCGTTGCTGACTTTACTTTCGAGCTTCCTGATTCGCTGATCGCCCGCCATCCGTTGGCCGAGCGTCGCGGTAGTCGCCTGCTGACCCTTGATGGGCCGAGCGGCGCCCTGGCACACCGTCAATTCACTGATTTGCTTGAGCATTTGCGCCCGGGCGATTTGATGGTGTTCAACAATACCCGGGTGATTCCGGCGCGGCTGTTCGGGCAGAAAGCGTCCGGCGGCAAGCTGGAAATTCTCATCGAGCGCGTGCTCGATGCGCACCGCGTGCTGGCGCATTTGCGCTCCAGCAAGTCGCCGAAGCCGGGTTCGAAAATCCTTATCGACGGCGGTGGCGAAGCCGAGATGCTCGCGCGTCATGATGCGCTGTTCGAGCTGGGTTTTGCCGAGGAAGTCTTGCCGTTGCTCGACCGCGTCGGGCACATGCCGTTGCCTCCTTATATAGACCGCCCGGATGAAGGCTCGGATCGCGAGCGTTATCAGACCGTGTATGCCCAGCGTCTGGGCGCGGTCGCAGCGCCGACGGCGGGGCTGCATTTCGACGAGCCGCTGATGCAGGCGATTGCCGCCAAGGGCGTCGAGACTGCGTTCGTGACGTTGCATGTGGGCGCGGGGACGTTTCAGCCGGTGCGTGTCGAGAAGATCGAAGATCACCACATGCACAGCGAGTGGCTGGAAGTCGGCCAGGATGTGGTCGATGCGGTCGCTGCGTGCCGTGCGCGTGGCGGTCGGGTGATTGCGGTCGGCACCACCAGCGTGCGTTCGCTGGAAAGCGCGGCGCGCGATGGTGTGCTCAAGCCGTTCAGTGGCGACACCGACATCTTTATTTATCCGGGCCGGCCGTTTCATGTGGTCGATGCCCTGGTGACCAATTTCCATTTGCCGGAATCCACGCTGTTGATGCTGGTTTCCGCGTTTGCCGGTTATCCCGAAACCATGGCCGCCTACAAGGCCGCCGTGGAAAACGGCTACCGCTTTTTCAGTTACGGGGATGCGATGTTCATCACCCGCAATCCCGCTCCAACTGCCCCTGAACAGACAGGCCCAGAGGAAACAGAATGAGTCGCGAATGTCGAATGTCCTTTGAGCTGCTGGCCACCGATGGCAAGGCTCGTCGTGGTCGCCTGACCTTCCCCCGTGGCACCGTCGAGACCCCGGCGTTCATGCCGGTCGGCACCTACGGCACGGTCAAGGGCATGCTGCCGCGCGACATCGTCGCCACGGGCGCGGAAATCATTCTGGGCAACACCTTTCACCTGTGGTTGCGTCCCGGCACTCAAGTGATCAAGGAACATGGCGACCTGCACGATTTCATGCAGTGGAAAGGCCCGATCCTCACCGACTCCGGCGGCTTCCAGGTGTTCAGCCTCGGCGCGATGCGCAAGATCAAGGAGGAGGGCGTGACCTTCGCTTCTCCGGTCGACGGCGCCAAAGTGTTCATGGGCCCGGAAGAGTCGATGCAGGTGCAGCGCGATCTGGGTTCCGACATCGTGATGATCTTCGACGAATGCACGCCGTATCCGGCTGACGAAGACGTCGCGCGGGTATCGATGGAGCTGTCGCTGCGCTGGGCGCAGCGTTCGAAGAATGCTCACGGCGACAACACCGCGGCGCTGTTCGGCATCGTCCAGGGTGGCATGCATGAAAACCTGCGCATGCGCTCGCTCGAAGGCCTCGACAAGATCGGCTTCGACGGCCTCGCCATCGGCGGTCTGTCGGTGGGCGAACCGAAGCACGAAATGATCAAGGTGCTGGATTATCTGCCGGGCCAGATGCCCGCTGACAAACCTCGTTACCTTATGGGCGTTGGCAAACCGGAAGATCTGGTTGAGGGTGTGCGCCGCGGGGTGGACATGTTCGATTGCGTGATGCCAACCCGTAATGCCCGCAATGGGCATCTGTTCATCGATACCGGTGTGCTGAAGATCCGTAACGCGTTCCATCGCCATGATGAATCGCCGCTGGATCCGACCTGCGATTGCTACACCTGCCAGAACTTCTCGCGCGCTTATCTGCATCACCTGGACAAGTGCGGCGAAATGCTCGGCAGCATGCTCAATACCATCCATAACTTGCGCCATTATCAGGTGCTGATGGCTGGTTTGCGCGAGGCTATTCAACAGGGTACATTGGCCGCCTTTGTCGATGCCTTCTACGCCAAACGCGGACTTCCCGTTCCGCCTTTGGACTGAGTTTTCTGACCCCAAGATTCAACATTTGCAACTGGAGTGCTAAATGAGCTTTTTTATCTCTAACGCCATGGCTGACGCAGCTGCACCGGCTGCTGCAAGCCCAATGGGCGGCGGCTTCGAGTGGATTTTCCTGGTCGGCTTCCTGGTCATCTTCTACCTGATGATCTGGCGTCCACAGGCCAAGCGCGCCAAAGAGCAGAAGAACCTGCTGAGCAGCCTGCAGAAGGGCGACGAAGTCGTGACCACTGGCGGCATCGCCGGCAAGATCACCAAGGTTGCCGATGACTTCGTGGTTCTGGAAGTGTCCGACACCGTGGAAATGAAGTTCCAGAAAGGCGCCATCGCCGCCACGCTGCCAAAAGGCACGCTGAAAGCGATCTAAGAGCAACAACTTCTACTCAATCGACGGGGCGCGCAAGGCGCCCCGCGTTCATAACGGGCGGCGTGATGCTGAACAAATACCCTCTGTGGAAATACATTCTGATCCTGGCGGTGCTGGCGATCGGTCTGATTTATTCCGCTCCCAATCTTTATCCTGATGACCCGGCGATTCAGATCAGCGGCGCCAGCACGGCTCTGCAGGTCAATGACGCCGATCTGGCTCGCGTCAGCACAGCGCTGAAAGAGTCCGGCATCAACGTCAAGGCGGCCACGCTGACGGCTGGCGGCAAGGGCGGTCTGATCCGTCTGAGCAAGGCTGAAGACCAGCTGCCGGCCAAGGACGTAGTACGCAAGGCATTGGGTGATGACTACGTCGTCGCGCTGAACCTGGCACAGACCACCCCGCAATGGCTGCGCAACCTCGGTGCGCACCCGATGAAGCTGGGTCTGGACTTGTCCGGTGGTGTGCACTTCCTGCTCGAAGTGGACATGGACAAAGCCCTCGATGCGCGCCTGAAAGTCTACGAAGGCGACGTCAAGAGCCTGCTGCGCAAAGAGAAGCTGCGCTATCGCAGCCTGCCGCAACTGGGCGGTGCCATTCAGTTGGGCTTCAGCGATGAAGACTCCCGCGAACAGGCCCGTGCGCTGATCCGCAAGAACTTCAACGATTTCGACATTGTTCCGGCCGACCTCAACGGTCAACCGGTGCTGCGTCTGGCGATGACCCCGGCCAAGCTGGCGGAAATCCGTGAATACTCCATCAAGCAGAACCTGACCACGGTACGTAACCGCGTCAACGAGCTGGGTGTTGCCGAACCGATCGTGCAGCGTCAGGGCGCCAACCGCATCGTGGTTGAGCTGCCGGGCGTGCAGGACACTGCCGAAGCCAAGCGTATTCTCGGCAAGACGGCCAACCTTGAGTTCCGTCTGGCCGCCGAGCCGGGCGCTTCGAAAGCCACTTCCGAATCGTTCGAATTCCGCGAAGGCAACCGTCCGCCAGCGCAGATCGAGCGTGGCCTGATCATCACCGGTGACCAGGTCACCGACGCCAAGGCCGGTTTCGGCGAGCACGGCACGCCTGAAGTGAACATCCGTCTGGATGGTCATGGTGGCGAGCTGATGAGCCGCGCGACCCGTTCCAACGTCGGTCGCAGCATGGCGGTGATCTTCATCGAACAGCGTCCGGTCACCACTTACACCAAGCAAGTGGTTGATGGCGTCGAGAAAGACGTTGCGGTGCAGACGTTCAAGGAAGAGAAGAAGATCATCAGCCTGGCGACCATTCAGTCGCCGCTGGGTGCGCAATTCCGCATCACTGGCCTGAACGGTCAGGGCGAGTCGTCCGAACTGGCGCTGCTGCTGCGTGCCGGTGGTCTGGCTGCACCGATGTACTTCGCTGAAGAGCGCACAATCGGTCCGAGCCTGGGTGCTGACAACATCACCAAAGGTATCGATGCTTCCCTGTGGGGCATGCTGTTCGTATCGCTGTTCATCATCGCCATCTACCGCTTCTTCGGCGTCATCGCCACCGTCGCTCTGGCGGTGAACATGGTGCTGCTGCTGGCGTTGATGTCCTTGCTGGGCGCCACGCTGACCCTGCCGGGTATCGCCGGTATCGTCCTGACGATGGGTATGGCGGTCGACGCCAACGTACTGATCTTCTCGCGGATTCGTGAAGAGATCGCCGCTGGCATGACTGTGCAGCGGGCAATCAACGAAGGCTTCGGCCGGGCATTCACCGCGATTCTCGACGCCAACCTGACCACCTTGCTGGTCGGCGGCATTCTCTTCGCCATGGGCACCGGCCCGGTGAAGGGGTTCGCAGTGACGATGTCCCTCGGGATCTTTACCTCGATGTTCACGGCCATCATGGTGACCCGCGCAATGGTCAACCTGATTTTTGGCGGACGTGACTTCAAGAAGTTGTGGATTTAAGGGGCTGCCATGTTACGTACAATCAACTTCATGGGCGTTCGCAACTTCGCGTTCGGCGTCACATTGCTGCTTACCGTCATTGCCTTGTTCAGTGTCGCCACCAAGGGCATGAACTGGGGCCTGGACTTCACCGGCGGTACGCTCATCGAGCTGACCTACGAGCGTCCGGCCGACGTCACCAAGGTGCGCGAGCAACTGGCGACTTCCGGTTATCACGAAGCCGTGGTGCAGAACTTCGGTGCGACCACCGATCTGCTGGTGCGCATGCCGGGTGAAGACCCGCAGTTGGGCCATCAAGTAGCGGAAGCGCTTCAAAAGGTCGGCGGTGACAACCCGGCGACGGTCAAGCGTGTCGAGTTCGTCGGCCCGCAGGTCGGTGAAGAACTGCGCGACCAGGGCGGCCTCGGCATGCTGCTGGCGCTCGGCGGCATCCTGATCTACCTGGCGTTCCGCTTTCAGTGGAAGTTTGCGGTCGGCGCCATTGTGTCGCTGATCCACGACGTGATCGTGACCGTGGGTATCCTCTCGTACTTCCAGATCACCTTCGATCTGACAGTACTGGCGGCAGTGCTGGCGATCATCGGTTACTCGCTGAACGACACCATCGTGGTCTTCGACCGGGTGCGTGAGAACTTCCGCGTGCTGCGCAAGGCGACGCTGATCGAGAACATCAACATCTCGACCACCCAGACCCTGCTGCGCACCATGGCGACCTCGATCTCCACTCTGCTGGCGATCGCGGCGCTGCTGTTCTTCGGTGGCGACAACCTGTTCGGCTTCTCCATCGCACTGTTCATCGGTGTACTGGCGGGTACCTACTCGTCGATCTACATCGCCAACGTGGTGCTGATCTGGCTGAACCTGACCACCGAGGATCTGATTCCTCCGGCCAACACCGACAAGGAAGTCGACGATCGTCCATAACGGTCAGCGATTTCCCGGCTGTCAGCCAACAAAAGGCGCGAGTTGAACTCGCGCCTTTTTTTGTGCTCCAAGGCTGGGAGAAGCGCGGGCGCGTCCCGCATGTGATGGTCAGGAGGTTCATGTGAACAAGTCGTTGCTGGTTGGTGCGGTATTGGGTGCTGTCGGTGTCACAGCCGGGGGTGCTGTTGCCACCTACAGCCTGGTTAAAAGCGGCCCTGAGTATGCGCAAGTATTAGCCGTTGAGCCGGTCAAGACACAGATCAAGACTCCACGTGAAGTATGCAAGGATGTAACGGTGACCCGTCAGGCACCGGTAAAAGATCAACACCAGATCGCCGGTACCGTGGTCGGCGCGCTGGCCGGTGGTTTGCTGGGCAACCAGATTGGCGGCGGTACCGGCAAGAAGATTGCCACGGTGGCCGGTGCGGTCGGTGGCGGTTATGCGGGCAACAAGGTGCAGGAGGGCATGCAGGAGCGTGACACCTACACCACCACGCAAACTCGCTGCAACACGGTCAATGACATCAGCGACAAGGTCGTCGGTTACGACGTGCGTTACTCGCTTGATGGCAAGGAAGGCAAAGTGCGGATGGATCGCGATCCGGGCAACCAGATTCCGGTCGACAAGGAAGGCAAGCTGATCCTGTCGCAGAATGAGCCGGCTCAGTAAGGATTTACGTTTGTGAAAAGAAGCACCCTGCGGGGTGCTTTTTTTATACCCGCGATTCAGGGCAGCGCGCGATTCTCACCTGTGGGAGCGAGCCTGCTCGCGAATACGGTCTACCAGTTGATATTTCCTTTGCTGGCACGCCCTATTCGCGAGCAGGCTCGCTCCCACAGGGAAATTGTGCTGTTTGGAATTGCAGGCATAAAAAAAGCACCCCGAAGGGTGCTTTCTGGTTTCGCGTAAAGCTTAGCGCTTCAGCGAGGCCGGCAGGTGCGGCTGGATCGCCGTCAGAACTGCCTTGAAGCATTTGGTGTTGCCGGCAACGATGTGGCCTTTCTCAAGGAAGTCGTGACCACCGGTGAAGTCGCTCACCAGGCCGCCGGCTTCTTGAATCAGCAGGGCGCCTGCAGCCATGTCCCACTCGGACAGGCCCGATTCCCAGAACGCATCGAAACGACCGGCAGCTACGTAAGCCAGGTCCAGGCTCGCCGAACCGGCGCGGCGGATGCCGGCAGTCTGGCCAACCAGAGCGCGGAACATGCCCAGGTAGTTGTCGAGGTTGTCCATCTGATCGTCACGGAACGGGAAGCCAGTGCCGAGCAGAGCGCCGTCGAGGCTGGTGCGACCGCTTACGCGCAGACGACGACCGTTCAGTTGAGCGCCGCGACCACGGCTGGCGGTGAATTCTTCCTGGCGGACCGGGTCCAGAACCACTGCGTGTTCCAGGCGACCACGATATTTGCAGGCAATGCTCACTGCAAAGTGCGGAATGCCACGGAGGAAGTTGGTGGTGCCGTCCAGCGGATCGATGATCCACAGGTACTCTTCGCCTTCGATGCCGGTGCCAGCGTGCAGGCCGGTTTCTTCGCCCTGAATCGAGTGATTCGGGTAAGCCTTGCGCAGGGCATCGATGATTTTCTGTTCAGCGGCGCGATCGACCTCGGATACGTAATCCTTGGCGTCTTTTTCGTCGACCTTGATGGTATCCAGGCGCTCGATGGAGCGGAAGATCAGTTCACTGGCGCTGCGGGCGGCGCGCAGCGCGATATTCAGCATGGGCTGCATGGATGTGTCACCTAAGGTTGTTAAAGAAAGCCGCGCATTCTATCAGAACTTTTCTTCAGGTGAAGGACGCTGTTCGCTTTCATAGCTTAACGGTAGGCTGTTCTGTAAGATTTGCCCCCCTTTCCTGTGTCCGAGAGCGCCTCCCTTGCTGCAGAACATTCGTGTCGTCCTGGTCAACACCAGCCACCCCGGCAACATCGGCGGGGCCGCGCGCGCCATGAAAAACATGGGTCTGTCGCGACTGGTGCTGGTCGAACCGCGGGTCTTCCCGCACCACGAGGCCGATGCCCGCGCCTCTGGTGCCGGTGACATCCTTGAAAACGCGCAAGTCGTCGCAACGTTGGAAGATGCTCTGGTCGGCTGCAATCTGGTGCTCGGCACCAGCGCCCGCGACCGGCGTATTCCATGGCCGCTGCTGGATCCGCGCGAATGCGGCAACAAGGTGGTCGAGGAAGCCGGGCAGGGCGCCGAGATTGCTTTGGTGTTCGGCCGTGAAGATTCCGGCCTGACCAACGAAGAGCTGCAGCGATGTCATTTTCACGTGCACATCCCTTCCGACCCGACGTTCAGTTCGCTGAATCTCGGGGCGGCGGTGCAGGTATTGAGCTATGAAGTGCGCATGGCCTGGCTGGCTGCACAGGGTCAGCCGAGCAAGGTCGAGAAAGAAGAAGTGGCCTCGGTGAAAAGTGCCGAGCTGGCGACCATGGATGAGCTGGAGCGATTCTATGAGCACCTGGAGCAGACGCTGGTTGCCATCGAATTCCTCGACCCGGAAAAGCCACGCCACTTGATGGCGCGCCTGCGCCGGTTGTACGGACGCAGCTCGGTCAGCCGGGCGGAAATGAATATTTTGCGTGGCATCCTCACGGAAACCCAGAAAGCGGCCCGTGGCGAGCTTCTAAAGCGGAAGGATTGAATGATGTTTGAGCGTTTGCGTGAAGATATCCAAAGCGTATTCCATCGAGACCCGGCGGCGCGTAACGCTTTTGAAGTCCTGACCTGCTACCCCGGCATGCATGCGATCTGGATTCATCGTCTGGCCGGCATGCTCTGGCGCAACGAGTTGAAGTGGCTGGCGCGACTGGTGTCGAACTTCGGTCGCTGGCTGACCGGGATCGAGATTCATCCGGGCGCCAAGGTCGGTCGGCGGTTCTTCATCGACCACGGCATGGGCATCGTCATTGGTGAAACCGCCGAGATCGGCGACGACGTCACCATCTATCAAGGCGTGACCCTCGGCGGCACCAGCTGGAACAAAGGCAAGCGTCACCCTACGCTGGGTGACGGCGTGGTGGTTGGTGCTGGCGCCAAGGTGCTTGGCCCGTTCACGGTGGGTGCTGGCGCCAAAGTCGGCTCCAACGCTGTGGTCACCAAGGAAGTGCCGCCGGGCGCCACGGTGGTGGGGATTCCGGGGCGGATCATCGTCAAGACCGACGAAGAGCAGGACGCCAAGCGCAAAGCCATGGCGGAGAAGATCGGTTTCGACGCCTACGGTGTCAGCGAAGACATGCCCGACCCGGTGGCCCGGGCCATTGGCCAGTTGCTCGATCATCTGCAGGCAGTGGACGGTCGCCTGGAAGGCATGTGCGGCGCGCTGAAGGATCTGGGCAGCAATTACTGTGCGAAAGATCTGCCTGAGCTGCGTGAAGAAGACTTCGCTTGCGTCAAGGGCAAGGACGAATCGAAAGCCGGCTGAATCGCGGCGCTGCTTTTCGCGAGCAGCTCGCTCCCACAAGAGCAATGCATTCCAATGTGGGAGCGAGCCTGCTCGCGAAGAACGATCACGCGGTTGCGCTGGCTGTCCGCGCCCCGTCTTTGCTATAGTGCGCGCGCTCTTTTGCGGGTAAACCCGACTAAAGCACTAGGTCTTATAGTTGACTTAAATGCTCGGGAATTGCATACTCCCGCCCATTCCGAACTCCGTGGTAACTGTCCATGCGACTGACTACAAAAGGCCGATACGCCGTGACCGCCATGCTTGACCTGGCGTTGCACGCGCAGCACGGGCCGGTGTCTCTGGCCGATATCTCCGAGCGCCAAGGCATCTCCCTGTCCTACCTCGAACAGCTGTTCGCCAAGCTGCGCCGCAGCAACCTGGTTTCCAGCGTTCGCGGTCCGGGTGGTGGCTACCAGTTGTCCCGCGACATGCAGGGCATCCAGGTCGCCCAGGTGATCGATGCGGTGAACGAATCGGTCGATGCCACCAAGTGCCAGGGCCAGGGCGATTGCCATTCCGGCGATACCTGTCTGACCCACCATCTGTGGTGCGACTTGAGCCTGCAGATTCACGAATTTCTGAGCGGTATCAGCTTGGCCGATCTTGTGACTCGCCGTGAGGTACAAGAAGTGGCCCAGCGTCAGGACCAGCGCCGTTGCAGCAGCAAGGCGCCACGCCTGGACAAGATTGAAGCGTCCGCCGTCGAATGACAGCCGAAGAGCTACCCGCGGCACGCCAGCCCTGATTTAGGAGATAGTCCATGAAATTGCCGATTTACCTTGATTACTCTGCAACCACCCCGGTTGATCCGCGCGTTGCGCAGAAAATGAGTGAATGCCTGCTGGTCGACGGAAACTTCGGTAACCCGGCGTCCCGCTCCCACGTGTTCGGCTGGAAGGCTGAAGAGTCCGTCGAAAACGCTCGTCGTCAGGTGGCCGATCTGGTCAATGCCGACCCGCGCGAAATCGTCTGGACCTCCGGTGCCACCGAATCCGACAACCTGGCGATCAAGGGCGCGGCACATTTCTACGCCTCCAAGGGCAAGCACCTGATCACCAGCAAGATCGAGCACAAGGCTGTCCTCGACACCATGCGCCAGCTGGAGCGTGAAGGCTTCGAAGTGACCTACCTCGAGCCGACCGAAGACGGTCTGATCACCCCGGCAATGATCGATGCTGCACTGCGCGAAGACACCATTCTGGTGTCGGTGATGCACGTCAACAACGAAATCGGCACCATCAACGACATCGCTGCCATCGGCGAGATGCTGCGCGCCAAAGGCGTGCTGTTCCATGTCGACGCGGCTCAGTCCACCGGCAAGGTCGAAATCGATCTGCAGAAGCTGAAAGTCGACATGATGTCGTTCTCCGCCCACAAGACTTATGGCCCTAAAGGCATCGGCGCGCTGTACGTCAGCCGCAAGCCGCGTGTGCGCATCGAAGCGACCATGCACGGCGGCGGTCACGAGCGTGGCATGCGTTCCGGCACCCTGGCGACTCACCAGATCGTCGGCATGGGCGAAGCGTTCCGCGTAGCCAAGGAAGACATGGCCGCTGAAAACGTGCGCATCAAAGCCTTGAGCGATCGCTTCTACAAGCAGGTCGAGCATCTGGAAGAGCTGTACGTCAACGGCAGCCTGACCGCCCGCGTTCCGCACAACCTGAACCTGAGCTTCAACTACGTTGAAGGCGAGTCGCTGATCATGGCGCTCAAGGATCTGGCAGTATCGTCTGGTTCGGCCTGCACCTCGGCGTCGCTGGAGCCTTCCTACGTACTGCGCGCCCTGGGCCGCAACGACGAACTGGCACACAGCTCGATCCGCTTTACCTTCGGCCGTTTCACCACCGAAGAAGAAATCGACTACGCCGCGCAGAAAGTCTGCGAGGCCGTTACCAAGCTGCGCGCTCTGTCGCCGCTGTGGGACATGTACAAAGACGGCGTCGATATCT
Source organism: Pseudomonas sp. CCNWLW23 (assembly GCF_037095675.1). Classification (NCBI taxonomy): domain Bacteria; kingdom Pseudomonadati; phylum Pseudomonadota; class Gammaproteobacteria; order Pseudomonadales; family Pseudomonadaceae; genus Pseudomonas; species Pseudomonas sp. CCNWLW23. The sequence goes on from NZ_JBAWKM010000021.1 coordinate 54,555, forward strand.
CGAAAATCGAGTGGGCGGCACACTAACTATAGAAGCCGCCGGATACAGATCCTGTAGCGACGCGGCGTTAACGCAGCGCAGTTGCAGGGTCTCAAGAGCGGCCCTGATGAGTGAGGATTGAGAATCATGGCTTACAGCGAAAAGGTCATCGACCACTACGAAAACCCGCGCAACGTCGGCAAGTTGAACGCGGAAGATCCTGATGTCGGCACCGGCATGGTCGGCGCTCCGGCGTGCGGCGACGTGATGCGTCTGCAGATCAAGGTCAACGATCAGGGCGTTATCGAAGACGCCAAGTTCAAGACCTACGGTTGCGGTTCGGCAATCGCCTCCAGCTCCCTCGCCACCGAGTGGATGAAGGGCAAGACCCTGGACGAAGCCGAAACCATCAAGAACACTCAGCTGGCCGAAGAACTGGCCCTGCCGCCAGTGAAAATCCACTGCTCCGTGCTCGCAGAAGACGCTATCAAAGCGGCAGTTCGCGACTACAAGCAGAAGAAAGGCTTGATCTGAATTTCAAGATTCGGCGACGAGTAAGGAGTCAACGATGGCTATCAGCATGACAGAAGCGGCTGCTCGACACGTGCGGCGCTCCCTCGACGGGCGCGGCAAAGGTGAAGGGATTCGTCTGGGTGTTCGCACCACAGGCTGTTCCGGCCTTGCCTACGTGCTGGAGTTTGTCGACGAGGTAGTGGCGGAAGATCAGGTGTTCGAGAGTCACGGCGAAAAAGTGATCATCGACCCGAAAAGCCTGGCCTACCTGGACGGCACCGAGCTCGACTTCGTCAAGGAAGGGTTGAACGAAGGCTTCAAGTTCAACAACCCCAACGTGCGCGGTGAATGTGGCTGCGGCGAAAGCTTCAACATCTGAGGCTGGTCGTGGGTATTCCTTGTCATTTCGCTTTATTCGAGCTGCAACCGAGCTTCCGCCTGGATCTCGAGCAGTTGGCCACGCGCTACCGTGAGTTGGCGCGCGGCGTCCATCCTGACCGTTTTGCCGACGCATCCGAGCGCGAGCAGCGCTCGGCGCTCGAGCAATCGGCGCGGCTCAACGACGCCTACCAGACGCTCAAGAGCCCGGCCCAGCGCGCACGCTACCTGCTGAGAATCAGCGGGCATGAAGTGCCGATGGAAGTCACCGTCCACGATCCCGAGTTTCTTCTGCAGCAGATGCAATGGCGCGAAGAGCTCGAAGATCTGCAGGACAGTGCCGACCTCGACGGTGTCGCGGTATTCAAGCGTCGCTTGAAGGCGGCTCAGGAACAGCTCAACGAAAGCTTCGCAGCCTGTTGGGATGATGCAGCGCAACGCGAGCAGGCCGAACGCCTGATGCGGCGCATGCAGTTCCTCGACAAGCTCACCTACGAAGTGCGCCAGCTGGAAGAGCGCCTCGACGATTAACCCAGTGCTGCCCTGATTGCACGCTGACAGACAGACAAGACCTGATCACCATGGCTCTACTGCAGATCGCCGAACCCGGCCAAAGTCCTCAACCGCACCAGCGTCGTCTGGCTGTGGGCATCGACTTGGGTACTACCAATTCGCTGGTCGCTGCGCTGCGCAGCGGTCTTTCCGAACCGCTGGCCGACGCCAACGGGCAGGTCATCCTGCCGTCCGCCGTGCGTTATCACGCCGACCGCGTCGAAGTCGGTGAGTCCGCCAAGCTGGCAGCAGCCTCCGATCCCCTGAACACCGTGCTCTCGGTCAAGCGCTTGATGGGTCGTGGTCTGTCCGACGTCAAGCAATTGGGCGAGCAGTTGCCGTATCGCTTTGTCGGCGGTGAATCGCACATGCCGTTCATCGACACCGTACAAGGCCCGAAAAGCCCGGTTGAAGTCTCCGCCGATATCCTCAAGGTCCTGCGTCAGCGCGCTGAGGCGACCTTGGGTGGCGAGCTGGTTGGCGCGGTGATCACGGTTCCTGCTTACTTCGATGATGCGCAGCGCCAAGCCACCAAAGATGCGGCCAAACTCGCCGGTCTGAACGTGTTGCGTCTGCTCAACGAGCCGACTGCGGCTGCGGTGGCTTACGGTCTGGATCAGCACGCTGAAGGTCTGGTGGCGATATATGACCTGGGCGGCGGTACTTTCGATATTTCCATTCTGCGTCTGACTGGCGGCGTCTTTGAAGTTCTGGCCACTGGCGGCGACAGCGCGCTGGGCGGCGATGACTTCGATCACGCGATTGCCGGCTGGATCATTGAGAGCGCTGGCCTGTCCGCCGATCTCGACCCGGGCGCACAGCGCAATCTGCTGCAAACTGCCTGTGCGGCCAAAGAAGCTTTGACCGACGCCGCCAGCGTTGAAGTGGCTTACGGCGACTGGAAAGCCCAGTTGACCCGCGAAGCCTTCGATGCGCTGATCGAGCCAATGGTCGCACGCAGCCTGAAGGCCTGCCGCCGCGCCGTTCGCGATTCCGGTATTGAGCTGGAAGACGTCCACGCCGTGGTCATGGTCGGCGGTTCGACCCGAGTGCCACGTGTGCGTGAAGCCGTTGCCGAAGCCTTCGGTCGTCAGCCTTTGACGGAAATCGACCCGGATCAAGTGGTGGCCATCGGGGCCGCGATCCAGGCTGACACCCTGGCTGGCAACAAGCGCGATGGCGGCGAACTGCTGCTGCTCGATGTGATTCCGCTGTCCCTGGGGCTTGAAACCATGGGCGGTCTGATGGAGAAGGTGATTCCGCGCAACACCACCATCCCCGTCGCCCGCGCCCAGGACTTCACCACCTATAAAGACGGCCAGTCGGCCATGGCGATCCACGTGTTGCAGGGTGAGCGCGAGCTGATCAGCGATTGCCGCTCTCTGGCGCGCTTCGAATTGCGCGGCATTCCGGCGATGGTGGCCGGTGCCGCGAAAATTCGCGTGACCTTCCAGGTCGACGCCGACGGTCTGCTCAGCGTGTCTGCCCGTGAATTGGGCTCGGGCGTTGAAGCGAGCATTCAGGTCAAACCTTCCTATGGTCTGACCGATGGCGAAATCGCCAAGATGCTCAAGGATTCGTTCCAGCATGCCAATGACGACAAGGTCGCCCGCGTTCTGCGTGAGCAGCAAGTCGATGCCCAACGCCTGCTCGAAGCGGTGCAGGGCGCTCTGGAGGCCGATGGCGAGCGTCTGCTCGACGCCGAAGAGCGCATGGTCATCGAACTGCAAATGCAGGAACTGGCCGAACTGATGAAAGGTACCGATGGTTACGCCATCGAGCAGCAGACCAAACGTCTGTCGCAAGTGACCGATGCTTTTGCTGCCCGCCGCATGGATCTGACGGTGAAAGCCGCTCTGTCGGGGCGCAACCTGAATGAAATCGAGGATATCTGATGCCGCAGGTCATTTTTCTGCCACACGAGAAGTTCTGCCCTGAAGGCATGGTGGTCGAGGCTGCGCCCGGCACATCGATTCTCGAACTGGCCCACGAACACCATATCGAGATGGAAAGCGCGTGCGGCGGCGTCTGCGCCTGCACCACGTGCCACTGCATCATCCGCGAAGGTTTCGACTCGCTGGAAGAGGCCGACGAGCTGGAAGAAGACTTCCTCGACCGTGCCTGGGGCCTTGAGGCGCAATCGCGTCTGGCTTGCCAGGCCATCGTCGGTGAGGAAGACCTCACCGTCGAGATTCCGAAATATTCGCTTAACCATGCGGCCGAAGCGCCGCACTGACTGGTAAGACTGTCATGAGCTACGGTTGGAATGATGTTCAACGCATTGCAGAAGAGCTGGCCGAGGCCCACGAGGGACTCGACCCGTACTCTGTAGGTTTTGTCCGTTTGCAGCAGATGATTCTTGAACTGCCTGACTTCGATGCTACTTCCGGCCGGGTCGGCGAGAAGGTGCTCGAAGCGGTTCAGGAGCTCTGGGCCGCAGAATTGGACTGATCGTCTCGCAGGTTAGGCAATACCCAAGAACCCGCGTATAATTCGCGGGTTTAATTTTTCGCAAATTACCGTTTCTGGAGTTACACCATGGCTGTTCAACGTACTTTCTCCATCATCAAGCCTGACGCCGTTGCTAAAAACGTGATCGGCAAGATCACCACTCGCTTCGAAGACGCTGGCCTGCGCGTTGTAGCTTCGAAACTGAAGCAACTGTCCAAAGCCGAAGCCGAAGGCTTCTACGCTGAGCACAGCGAGCGCGGTTTCTTCGGTGACCTGGTTGCTTTCATGACTTCCGGCCCGGTTGTCGTTCAGGTTCTGGAAGGTGAAAACGCTATCGCTCGCAACCGTGAGCTGATGGGCGCTACCAACCCTAAAGAAGCTGCTCCAGGCACCATCCGTGCTGACTTCGCTGAATCGATCGACGCCAACGCCGTTCACGGTTCGGACTCCGAAGCTGCTGCCGCTCGCGAAATCGCTTACTTCTTCGCAGCTACTGAAGTAACCACTCGCTAAGCATTGCTTGCAGAGTGAAGGTGAATCCATGACTACATCGACTGTTAAAACAAACCTGCTGGGTCTGACCCAGCCGGAAATGGAAAAATTCTTCGACTCAATCGGGGAGAAGCGTTTCCGTGCCGGTCAGGTAATGAAATGGATTCACCACTTTGGCGTCGATGATTTCGACGCCATGACGAACGTCAGCAAAGCCTTGCGCGACAAGCTCAAGGCCATTGCTGAAGTGCGTGGTCCGGAAGTGGTCAGCGAGGACATCTCCAGCGACGGCACCCGTAAATGGGTGGTGCGCGTGGCGTCCGGCAGCTGCGTCGAGACCGTGTACATTCCCCAGGGCAAGCGCGGCACTTTGTGCGTTTCGTCCCAGGCAGGCTGCGCCCTGGATTGCAGTTTCTGCTCCACCGGCAAGCAAGGCTTCAACAGCAACCTCACCGCCGCCGAAGTCATCGGTCAGGTGTGGATTGCCAACAAATCTTTCGGCAGCGTCCCGGCCACCGTCGACCGCGCCATCACCAACGTGGTGATGATGGGCATGGGCGAGCCGTTGCTGAACTTCGACAACGTCGTCGCCGCCATGCATCTGATGATGGATGACCTCGGCTACGGGATCTCCAAGCGCCGCGTGACCCTGTCCACCTCGGGTGTGGTGCCGATGATTGATGAGCTGGCCAAGCACATCGACGTGTCCCTGGCGTTGTCCCTGCACGCACCGAACGACGCATTGCGTAACCAATTGGTGCCGATCAACAAGAAATATCCGCTTAAGATGCTGCTCGAGTCGTGCCAGCGCTACATGTCCGCCCTTGGCGAGAAACGTGTGCTGACCATCGAGTACACCTTGCTCAAGGACGTCAACGACAAGCTTGAGCACGCGGTGGAAATGATCGAGTTGCTTAAAGATATCCCGTGCAAGATCAACCTGATCCCGTTCAACCCGTTCCCGCACTCCGGGTACGAGCGGCCGAGCAACAATGCCATCCGCCGCTTCCAGGATCAGTTGCATCAGGCCGGTTTCAACGTCACCGTGCGCACCACCCGTGGTGAAGACATCGATGCCGCATGTGGTCAATTGGTAGGGCAGGTGCTGGATCGCACCCGTCGCAGCGAACGTTACATCGCCGTGCGCGAGTTGAGCGCCGACAGCGATCTGGCACAGAACGCCGCGAACACTAACTAAGAGAGGATCTCTATGTCCCTGCGCTTTGCGCTGCTGTTGCTGTTGGCCAGCCTGTGTGCTGGTTGTGTCCTGTCGGGTGACTACAACCCGATGAAGACCAGCAAGGGCCGCGATGAAGCGCGGGCTGCCTACGTGCAGCTGGGGCTGGGCTATCTGCAGCAAGGCATGACCGAGCGCGCCAAGGTGCCATTGAAGAAAGCGCTGGAGCTGGACGGTTCCGACCCCGACGCCAATGCGGCCCTCGGTCTGGTGTTCCAGGCGGAAATGGAGCCGGCACTGGCCGACGAGCACTTTCGCAAGGCCCTGTCCTCACGTCCCGCCGATGCGCGCATCCTCAACAACTACGGCAGTTTCCTCTACGAAGAACAGCGCTACAAGGAAGCCTACGAGCGTTTTGAACAAGCGGCCGCCGATACCCTGTATCCTGAGCGCTCGCGGGTCTTCGAAAATCTCGGCATGACCGCCGCCAAGCTTGGCCAGCGTGATCTGGCCCAGCAACAGCTGGAAAAAGCCCTGCGCCTGAATCGCCAACAACCACGCGCATTGCTGGAAATGGCTGAGTTGTCCTTCGAAGACAGGCATTATGTGCCCGCGCGTGACTATTACGACCGTTTCAGCCAGCTCACCGAACAAAATGCACGTAGTCTATTGCTCGGCGTTCGGCTGGCAAAAGTGTTTGAAGATCGCGACAAGGCAGCCAGTTACGGTCTGCAATTAAAACGACTCTATCCCGGTACGCCGGAATATCAGCAATACCTGTCGGAGCAATGATGAAAGCGGCGCATCCCGAAGTTGTAGCAGCGAATCGCGTAAATCCCGGTGAGACCCTGCGCCAGGCCCGCGAAAGCAATGGCTGGTCGCTGGCCGAAGTGGCCCTCAAGCTCAACCTCACCGTGACATCCCTGAGCAATCTTGAAGCCGGCGCTTTCGACAAGCTGCCGGGGCATACCTTCGCTCGCGGTTACATTCGCGCCTATGCCAAATTGCTCGGCATGGACCAGACCGTTCTGGTTCAGCAATTCGACCAGTCCACTGGCACCGACTCCCAGGGCAGCAACGTTCACGCCCTCGGTCGTATCGAAGAGCCGGTGCGGGTTTCCCACACCATTTTGCGTATCGTCAGCCTGTTGCTGCTGATCGCGGTCATCGGCGGCGGATTCGTCTGGTGGCAGGATCAAACCTCGCAGCGCACCCGCGATCTGACCAGCCTCGCACCGGAACACGTCGAAGTCGAAGGCGCTGACGGCACCACGCAGATCCACCCGATCGACGAGCCGGAAGACCAGGCTGTCGCCGAAAATCAGGCTGACAATTCGACATCGCTGGCCTTGCCGCAGTCGGAAACCAGTGCTGAATCCACCGGCGCCGAATCCGCGGCTCCAGCGCCCGAGCCAGTTGCCCCGGCAGTTGCGCCAAGCGCACCGGCACAGACGCCTGCGCCAGTGGTGGCAGCTCCGGCCACTCCAGCGCCGAATGTCCCAGCGACACCTGCCCCGACCGCGCCGGTTGCTCAAGCGCCGAGCGCTGAAGCAGCTGCTCCGGTTGCCGGCGAAGGCCAGGTGCAATTGCAGTTCACCGGCGATTGCTGGGCACAGGTGACCGATGGCCGTGGCAAAGTGATTTTCAGTGGTCTGAAGCATAAAGGCGACAGCGTGAGCGTTTCCGGCAAACCGCCGCTCAATGTGCGTCTGGGCGTTGCCCGCGCAGCACAGGTCAGCTACAACGGCCAACCGGTCGATATCGCTCCGTTCACCAGTGGCGAGACTGCTCGCCTGAAGTTGGGTCAATAAGTCATGCACGGCGAATCTCCAATCAAACGTCGCGAATCGCGCAAGATCTGGGTCGGCAACGTACCGGTGGGCGGCGACGCGCCGATCGCTGTGCAGAGCATGACCAACAGCGATACCAATGATGTCGCCGCGACCGTGGCGCAGATCAATCGTCTGGAAGCCGCCGGCGTCGACATCGTTCGCGTCTCGGTGCCGGACATGGACGCCGCCGAGGCGTTCGGCAAGATCAAGCAACTGGTCAAAGTGCCGTTGGTGGCTGACATCCACTTCGACTACAAAATCGCCTTGCGCGTGGCCGAACTGGGTGTGGATTGCCTGCGTATCAATCCGGGCAACATCGGTCGTGAAGACCGTGTGCGTGCCGTGGTCGATGCGGCGCGTGATCGCGGCATTCCGATCCGCATCGGCGTCAATGCCGGTTCCCTGGAAAAAGACCTGCAAAAGAAATACGGCGAGCCGACCCCGGCGGCGCTGGTCGAGTCCGCTTTGCGCCACGTTGAACACCTTGAGCGCTTGAATTTCCAGGACTTCAAGGTCAGCGTTAAGGCCTCCGACGTGTTCATGGCCGTCGAAGCGTACCGTTTGCTGGCGAAAGAAATCGTCCAGCCGCTGCACCTCGGCATCACTGAAGCTGGCGGTTTGCGTTCGGGCACGGTGAAATCCGCCGTGGGCCTAGGTATGCTGCTCGCCGAAGGGATTGGCGATACTATCCGCATCTCGCTGGCGGCCGACCCGGTCGAGGAAGTGAAGGTCGGTTACGACATTCTCAAGTCTTTGCACCTGCGTTCCCGTGGCATCAACTTCATCGCCTGCCCGAGCTGCTCGCGGCAGAACTTCGATGTGGTCAAGACCATGAACGAGCTGGAAGGGCGCCTTGAAGACCTGCTGGTGCCGCTGGATGTCGCGGTCATCGGTTGCGTGGTCAACGGCCCCGGCGAAGCCAAGGAAGCCCATATCGGCTTGACCGGCGGCACGCCCAACCTGATTTACATCGACGGCAAGCCGTCGCAGAAGCTGACGAATGACAATCTGGTGGACGAGCTGGAAAAGCTGATCCGCCAGAAAGCGGCCGAAAAGGTCGAAGCTGACGCTGCCGTTATCGCGCGCGGCTGATCGAACGAATTAAGGAAATTTTGTGAGCAAGTCTCTGCAAGCCATTCGTGGCATGAACGACATCCTGCCCGAACAGACCCCGTTGTGGCGTTATTTCGAAGGCACCGTGGCGCGTCTGCTGGATAACTACGGTTACAAGCAGATCCGCATGCCCATCGTCGAGTTCACCGAGCTGTTCAAGCGCTCGATCGGCGAAGTCACCGATATCGTCGAAAAAGAGATGTACACCTTCGAAGACCGCAACGGTGATTCCCTGACCCTGCGTCCGGAAGGCACCGCAGCCTGCGTACGTGCAGTGCTCGAGCACGGCATCACCGGCGGCGGTCAGGTGCAGAAACTCTGGTACATCGGCCCGATGTTCCGCCACGAGCGTCCGCAAAAAGGCCGTTATCGCCAGTTCCACCAGATCGGTCTCGAAGTGTTCAACCTCGACGGTCCGGACATCGACGCCGAGCTGATCATCATGACCTGGCGCCTGTGGGGCGAGCTGGGCATCCGTGATGCGGTCAAGCTCGAACTCAACAGCCTCGGCACCAGCGAATCCCGTGGTCGCTATCGTGAAGCGCTGGTCGAGTACCTCTCGGCGCACCACGACAAGCTCGATGAAGACAGCCAGCGTCGCCTGAAAACCAACCCGCTGCGCGTGCTCGACACGAAAAATGCCGACACCCAGGCCGTGCTGGTCGATGCGCCGAAAATGGCCGACTACCTCGACGACGAGTCCCGCGCTCACTTCGAAGGCCTGAAGGCGCGTCTGGATGCCGTTGGCATTCCTTACGTGCTCAATCCGAAACTGGTGCGTGGCCTCGATTACTACAGCAAAACCGTTTTCGAATGGGTCACCGACAAGCTCGGCGCCCAGGGCACCGTGTGCGCGGGCGGCCGTTACGACGGTCTGGTCGAGCAGATGGGCGGCAAGCCAACCCCGGGCGTCGGTTTCGCCATGGGCATCGAGCGTCTGGTATTGATGCTCGAAACCCTCGAGCAGATTCCGCAGGAAATTGCCCGTCAGGTCGACGTCTACCTCTGCGCCTTCGGTGAAGAAGCCGAGCTGGCCGGTCTGGCCCTGGCTGAACGGGTTCGCGATGAACTTCCAAACCTGCGCCTGCAAGTCAATGCCGGCGCCGGCAGTTTCAAAAGCCAGTTCAAGAAGGCCGACAAGAGCGGTGCGCTGTACGCATTGATCCTCGGTGACGACGAAATGGCCCAGCAAGTGGTAGGTTTCAAACCCCTGCGTGGCCAGGGCGAACAACAAAGCATTGCCTGGGATGCGCTCGCCGCTCACCTGGCCACCTGCGTCGTGCAGGGTTGAAGCTGTCTTAACAGCCGATTTAGCGATTAAGGAGTATTGGGGTGTCGAGTACCGAAGACGAACAGTTGGCGGATTTGAAGGACTGGTGGACACGCAACGGCAAACCTCTGGTCACCGGCGGCCTGTTGGCGCTGGTCATCGTGTTCGGCTGGCAGGCTTATCACAAATACCAGAGCAACCAGTCGCAAGGCGCCTCGGTGCTCTATCAGCAACTGCTGGAAACCACGCTGACGCCCGACGGCAAGCCTGATGCCGCCCGCGTTGCGGATCTGGCCGGCAAGCTCAACAGCGAATACGGCGGTTCGGCCTACGCGCAGTACGGCAGCCTGTTCGTCGCCAAAGTAGCGGTCGACAGCGGCAAGCTGGACGACGCGGCAACCGAACTCAAAGCCATCGTCGACAAGCCGGCCAACCCGGCGCTGGGCGAAATCGCCCGTCAGCGTCTGGCGCAGGTACTGGGCGCGCAGGACAAGGCCGAAGACGCCCTGAAACTGCTCGACGGCGATGCCGACAAAGCGTTCCTGGCCACTCGCGAAGAACTCAAGGGCGACCTGCTGGTGCGCTTGGGCCGTACCGATGACGCGAACAAGGCGTATCAAAAAGCCAAGGCGGCACTGTCGGATGAAGCGGCGGTCGGTGGCCTTCAAATCAAGCTCGACGACCTGGCCAAAGGGGATGCGTGACGTGATCCGTTGGAAGCATGCAGCATTGCTGGCTCTGGCCCTTCTGGCCGCGGGTTGCAGCAGCAACAGCAAGAAAGAATTGCCACCGGCCGAACTGACCGACTTCAAAGAAGAAGTGGTTCTGCAGAAGCAGTGGAGCCGCTCGATCGGTGACGGTCAGGGCGAAACCTACAACATGCTGGTGCCGGCGATCGACGGTGACACCATCTACGCCGCCGATGTTACCGGTGTCGTAATGGCCATGGATCGCAGCAATGGCGACGTGAAGTGGGACCAGGATCTGGAACTGCCTGTCTCCGGCGCCGTTGGCGTGGGTTACGGTCTGGTACTGATTGGTACCCTGCGTGGCGAAGTCGTCGCTCTGGACACCAGCAACGGTGAAGAGAAGTGGCGTGCCCGCGTCAATAGTGAAGTCCTCGCGCCGCCGGCCAACAATGGCGACGTGGTCGTTGTGCAGACCCAGGACGATCGTCTGATCGGTCTGGACGCTGCCACCGGCAACCAGCGCTGGGTGTATGACAGCACCCCGGCGGTCCTGACCCTGCGTGGCACCAGTGCTCCGCTGGTGACCAACCGTCTGGCGGTAGCTGGCCTGTCGACCGGTAAAGTGGTCGCGCTGGACATCTCCAACGGCGTGCCGGTGTGGGAACAACGCATCGCCATTCCACAGGGTCGTTCGGAACTGGAGCGCGTGGTCGACATCGACGGCGGTCTGCTGCTGTCCGGCGGCACGCTGTATGTGGCCAGTTATCAAGGTCGCGTTGCGGCACTGGATCTGGAAAGCGGTCGTCAACTGTGGCAGCGCGATGCGTCGAGCTATGCCGGTATCGCTCAGGGTTTCGGCAGCGTCTACGTGAGCCTGTCCTCGGGCACCGTTGAAGGCGTCGACGAGCGTTCCACCACCGCACTGTGGAGCAACGACTCGCTGGCTCGCCGTCAACTGTCGGCACCGGAAGTGTTCTCCAGCTACGTAGCTGTGGGTGACCTGGAAGGTTATCTGCATCTGCTGAGTCAGGTCGACGGTCGTTTCGTCGGCCGTGAGCGCATCGACAGCGACGGCCTGCGTGCCCGTCCGCTGGTGGTGGGCGACACGATTTATGTGTATGGCAACAGCGGCAAACTGGAAGCCCTGACCATCAAGTAACAACTATGCTTGGGGTTCATCCCCAAGCGGCCCTGCATCAGCAGGGTTTGCAGCGCCTCCGGGTGTTGCCCCGAGCACCAGCCGCTGCCTCGCAGCGGCTTTTGTATTTTCTGAAATAACGAAGTGGAGAGCCGCATGGTTCCCGTAATCGCCCTGGTGGGCCGACCGAACGTCGGCAAGTCCACCTTGTTCAACCGCCTGACCAGGACGCGTGACGCCATCGTCGGCGACCTGTCCGGTCTGACCCGTGATCGCCAGTACGGTGAGGCCAAGTGGCAAGGGCGTTCCTACATTCTGATCGACACCGGCGGTATCTCCGGTGACGAACATGGTATGGACGAAAAAATGGCCGAGCAGTCGCTGCTGGCCATCGAAGAAGCCGATGTGGTGCTGTTTCTGGTAGATGCCAAGGCCGGTTTTACCGCTGCCGACCAGATGATCGCCGAGCATTTGCGCAAACGTAACAAGCGTTCCCACGTGGTTGCCAACAAGGTTGACAACATCGACCCGGAAATGGCCCGCGCCGAATTCGCCCCGCTGGGCATGGGCCACGCGATCCCGATCGCCGGCGCCCACGGCCGTGGCATCACGCAATTGCTGGAAGCCGCTCTGAGCGAATTCCCGCGTGATGATGACGAGCCGGCTGAAGGCGAAGAGGAAGAAGTCGTTGCCGAAGGCGAGGAAGCCAAGCGCATTCCTGGCCCGAGCGAGAAAGACGGGATCAAGATTGCCATCATCGGTCGTCCGAACGTCGGCAAGTCGACTCTGGTCAACCGCATGCTCGGTGAAGACCGGGTCATCGTGTATGACCAGCCGGGCACCACTCGCGACAGCATCTACATTCCGTTCGAGCGCAATGAAGAGAAGTACACGCTGATCGACACCGCCGGTGTGCGCAAGCGCGGCAAGATCCACGAAGAAGTCGAAAAATTCTCCGTGGTCAAAACCCTGCAGGCGATCAAAGACGCCAACGTGGTGATCTTCGTGATGGACGCCCGCGAGGGTGTGGTCGATCACGACTTGAACCTGCTGGGCTTCGCGATCGAATCCGGTCGTGCGCTGGTCATCGCGATCAACAAGTGGGACGGCATGACGCCGAGCGAGCGCGACTTCGTCAAAGTCGAGCTGCAACGTCGGCTGTTCTTCGTCGACTACGCCGACATTCACTTCATCTCGGCGTTGCACGGCACGGGCGTGGGCAACCTCTACGCCTCGGTGCAGAACTCGTTCAAGTCCGCGGTTACCCGCTGGCCGACCAACCGACTCACCCAGATTCTGGAAGATGCGGTGGGCGAGCACGCGCCGCCGATGGTCAACAACCGCCGGATCAAGCTGCGTTACGCTCACTTGGGTGGTGCGAACCCGCCGATCATCGTGATCCACGGTAACCAGATCGAGAAAGTGCCGAAGTCGTATGTGCGCTATCTGGAAAACACTTACCGCCGTGTGCTCAAGCTGGTCGGTACGCCGATCCGCATCGAGTTCAAGGGCGGCGAGAACCCGTACGAAGGCAACAAGAACACGCTGACCGACCGCCAGGTCAACAAGAAGCGTCGCTTGATGTCGCACAACAAGAAAGCCAGCAAGAAGCGCCGCGACAAGAAGTGATCCGAGGCCCTGTACAATTTTGTGTGGGGCTTTTGTGGCGAGGGGATTTATCCCCGATGGGCTGCGCAGCAGCCCCAAAACCTGTGTCCGCGGTGTATCAGTCAAACCGCATTCAACGGGTTTGCGACTGCTTCGCAGCCGGAACGGGGATAAATCCCCTCGCCACAGGATTGGGTTTATTCAATGAGAGAAGGGCGCCGTTTGGCGCCCTTTTTTTATGGGCGCCGGATGGGCTATCCTCGGGCTCTCCCGCGCCGTCGTCAGAGCCGGGTGTTGAGCAGAGAACCCCCGATGATCACCAGCAAGCTGCCGAATGTCGGCATCACTATTTTCACGCAGATGTCTCAGCTCGCGGCGCAGACCGGCGCGATAAACCTGTCCCAGGGTTTCCCGGATTTCGACGGCCCGCAGTCGTTGCGTGATGCGGTCGGGCGGCATATCGCCAGTGGCCATAACCAGTACTCGCCGATGACCGGTTTGCCGGCATTGCGTCAGCAGATCGCGGCCAAGATCGCCCGCAGCTACGGCGTGACTGTCGATGCCGATCATGAAGTGACGGTAACACCCGGCGCGACCCAGGCGATCTTCTGCGCGATTCAGGCCGTTATCCACAGCGGCGATGAAGTCATCGTCTTCGATCCGTGCTACGACAGTTACGCACCGGCAACGGAGCTGGCGGGTGGTCGTTGCGTGCATGTGCAGCTGAATCCGGTCGATTTCTCCATCGATTTCGACCAGCTCGCCGCGGCCCTGAGCCCGCGGACGAAAATGATCGTCATCAACACCCCGCACAACCCCAGCGGCGCATTGATCAGCCGCGCCGAGCTCGATCAACTGGCGGCGTTGATCCGTGATCGCGACATCTATCTGATCAGCGACGAAGTCTACGAGCACTTGGTTTTCGACGGCGTGCCGCATGTCAGCGTGCTGGCCCATGAAGAGCTGTATCAGCGCGCGTTCGTGGTCAGTTCGTTCGGCAAGACGTACCACGTCACCGGCTGGAAAACCGGCTACGTCGTCGCCCCGCCAGCGCTGACAGCCGAATTGCGCAAGGTGCATCAGTACGTCAGTTTCTGTGGCGTCACGCCGCTGCAATACGCGCTGGCCGATTACATGGCCGAGCACCCGGAGCACGTTGAAGAGCTGCCGGGTTTCTATCAGGCCAAGCGCGATCTGTTCTGCGATCTGCTCGCGCCGTCGCGCTTCAGTTTTACCCGAGTCACCGGCACCTATTTCCAATTGGTCGATTATTCGCAGATCCGTCCGGATCTGAACGATGTTGAGATGGCCATGTGGATGACTCGCGAGCACGGTGTCGCGAGCATTCCGGTGTCGGTGTTCTACCAGAATCCACCGCAGGGCCAGCGCCTGATACGCCTGTGCTTTGCCAAACGCGAGGAGACGCTGCGTGAAGCGGCGGCGAAACTATGCGTGATCTGAGTGCATTGCCAGACCTGACCCTGGCGCTGATCCAGACCAGCCTGGCCTGGCACGATCGCCAGGCCAACCTCGAGCATTTCGAGCTGCTGCTGGAGCAGGCCCGGGGCGCCGATCTGATCATCCTGCCGGAGATGTTCACCACCGGATTCTCAATGGAATCGGAAACCCTCGCTGAAGCCGAAAACGGCCCGACCAGCAAATGGCTGCGGGCGCAGGCGGCCAAGTTCGATGCGGTCATCACTGGCAGCGTGATCATTCAGGCGGCTGACGGCAGCCATCGCAACCGCTTGCTCTGGGCGCGGCCGGACGGCGAAGTGCTGCATTACGACAAGCGTCACCTGTTCCGCATGGCCGGCGAGCACAACCATTACACGCCCGGCGAGCGGCAGGTGCAGTTCGAGCTCAAGGGTTGGCGGATTCGTCCGCTGATCTGCTACGACCTTCGCTTCCCGGTGTGGAGCCGCGACGCGCAGGACACCGATCTGCTGCTGTACACCGCCAACTGGCCGGGCGCACGGCGTCTGCACTGGAACCGCCTGCTGCCGGCACGAGCGATTGAAAATCTCTGCTACGTGGCAGCGGTAAATCGGGTGGGCAGCGATGGCAAAGGCTTCGCCTATACCGGCGACAGTCAGGTGCTGGATTTCCAGGGCGAGACGTTGCTGGCGGCGGGGGAGGCGGATGGTGTGTTCAAGGTGGTTCTGGAAGCGGCGCCGTTGGCGGCGTATCGCGAGCGCTTTCCGGCGAACCTGGATGCCGACACTTTCGAGTTCACCTGAGGCAGCCGATCGTTCCCACGCTCTGCGTGGGAATGCAGCCCGTGACGCTCCGCGTCACTGGACGCGGAGCGTCCCTTGAGGCATTCCCACGCGGAGCATGGGAACGATCGCATCCTTTGATCTACAAAAAAAGGCCCCGAAGCTTGCACTCCGGGGCCTTTCGCATTTCAGCGGTCGATTACGCTGCTTTTGCCTCTGGCTGGCTCAGCGAGCGGTTCAGCGCGCTGAACAATGCCTTGAAGCTTGCGGTGGTGATGTTTTCATCGATACCCACGCCGTGCACCGCACGTTCACCGTTCACTCGCAGTTCGATATAGGCCGCTGCTTTGGCATTGGTGCCCGCGCCGATCGCGTGTTCGTTGTAGTCCATGATTTCCACCGGAATCGGCAGGCCGGCGACCAGGGCTTCCAGCGCGCCGTTGCCCTTGCCGCGCCAGTGCAGGTTGGTTTCGCCCTGACCTTTGCTGGCCACTTCGACTTCGACGGCGCTGTTGCCGTTCTCTTCCTGCAAACGATGGCTGACCAGCGCATACGGAGTGTTGGCCTGCAGGTATTCGCTGATCAACAGCGAGTGAATCTGCTTGGCGGTCATCTCCAGGCCCAGGCGGTCGGTCTCACGCTGTACGACCTGGCTGAACTCGATCTGCATGCGGCGTGGCAGGCTGATGCCGTATTCCTGCTCCAGCAAGTAAGCGATGCCGCCCTTGCCCGACTGGCTGTTGACGCGGATCACCGCCTCGTAGCTGCGACCGATGTCGGCCGGGTCGATCGGCAGGTACGGCACCTCCCACAAGGTGTCCGGTTTCTGCTGGGCGAAGCCCTTGCGGATTGCATCCTGGTGCGAGCCGGAGAATGCGGTGTGCACCAGGTCGCCAACGTACGGATGACGCGGGTGCACCTGGATCTGGTTGCACTCTTCGACAACTTTGCGCACGCCGTCGATGTCGGAGAAGTCCAGCTCAGGGTCGACGCCCTGGGTGTACATGTTCAGCGCGACGGTGACGAGGTCGACGTTACCGGTGCGTTCGCCGTTGCCGAACAGGCAGCCTTCGACGCGATCGGCGCCGGCCATCAGGCCCAGCTCGGTGGCCGCGACGCCGGTGCCACGGTCGTTGTGGGTGTGCAGGCTGATGATCACGCTGTCACGGCGGTTGATGTTGCGGCCGAACCACTCGATCTGGTCGGCGTAAACGTTCGGCGTCGCGCATTCAACCGTGGCCGGCAGGTTGAGGATCATCTTGTGCTCAGGCGTCGGGTTCCACACCTCGATCACGGCGTCGCAGACTTCCTTGGCGAATTCCAGCTCGGTAGCGCTGAAGGTTTCCGGCGAGTATTCGAAGGTCCACTCGGTTTCCGGCTGCATGGCTGCGTATTTGACGAACAGCTTGGCAGCGTTGACCGCGATGGCCTTGATGCCGTCCTTGTCCTGGTTGAAGACGATGCGACGGAAAGAAGGCGAGGTGGCGTTGTACAGGTGAACGATGGCTTTCTTCGCCCCGCGCAGGGATTCGAAGGTGCGCTCGATCAGGTCTTCACGGCCCTGGGTCAGTACCTGAATGGTGGTGTCGTCCGGGATGTGGCCTTCTTCGATCAGGGTACGCACGAAGTCGAAGTCGGTTTGCGACGCGGCGGGGAACGACGCTTCGATCTCCTTCACGCCGACCTGCACCAGGGTTTTCCAGAAGCGCAGCTTCTTCGCCGCGTCCATTGGCTCGATCAGCGACTGATTGCCGTCACGCAGGTCGGAGCTGCACCAGATCGGCGCGGCGTCGATGGTCTTCGACGGCCAGGTGCGATCAGGCAGGTTGATGACGGGAAACGCGCGGTATTTCGAAGACGGGTCTTTGAGCATGCTCATCGGGAAATTCCTTGTTGTCTGGGCCGAAAAGAGGCGGCCTGCCGGTTGAACGAATGTTCTTGGAAAAGCGTGGGACGAGGCGCAGCGATTCAGCCTGGCAGTCGTGCACTGACGAGGCACAGGCTGCGGTGCTGGCGAAGCTGAATGAGGGTGTGAGAGGTTTTCATGGCTTCAACCCTAACCGCGAGGGGAAAGGATGGCAAGCAGTCGGAAAAAATTGAGAGGAATACCCGGAAAGCGGGATTTTGCAGGAATTTATTGCGCTTTAGGCGGTGGAAGTTGTTGATGCTTGCGTAAGCCTAGATTGGGGCGCAATTGAGTTTTTGGAGATTCATTGAGTATGGCGGTGTTTTATAGGCCGCCTTCGCGAGCAGGCTCGCTCCCACAGGGGATCTTTGTTGTGAATAAGATCCAGTGTGGGAGCGAGCCTGCTCGCGAAGAGGCCGGTCGCCTCAACACATACTCAAGGTTGGAAGGCACCAATGAAAATCGCCGGATCCACCCGCGCATCATTCAGGCTGACGTTCCAGTGCATATGCGGCCCGGTTGCCCGGCCGGTCGCGCCGACTTTGCCGACCACCGCGCCGCGCGCCAGTTGCTGGCCGATCTTCACGTCGATCTTCGACATGTGGCAGAACATGCTGATAAAGCCTTGGCCGTGGTCAACAAACACCGTGTTGCCGTTGAAGAAGTAATTGCCGATCAGAATCACCTTGCCCGCCGCCGGGGTCTTGATCGGCGTGCCCGCGGGCACTGCGAAATCGAGACCGGCATGAGGATTACGTTCTTCGCCATTGAAGAAACGACGCACGCCAAACTTGCTCGACAGCGGCCCGTTGACCGGTTTGTCCAGCAGCAGATTGCTCGGCGTGTTCGGGCTGAAACTGCGGTAAGCCGCGATCTGTTCCGCCAGTTCACCCTCGATGCGCTTGAGGTTGTCGGCGTTCGGATTGACCTGCTGTTTGTTCTTCAGGGTGATGTGCTGTTCCGGATATTTCTTGCTGCCCACGGTGAAGGGCAGATTGCGCCCGCCACTGCTGATCTGCTGCGCGCCGGGCTTGACCGTCAGCGGCACGCCAACGATTGCCAGCCAGTTGTTCTGCTCCTTGACCACCAGCACCGGTTTGCCCTGATAAGTAGCTTTCGGCGCCTGCGCGGCAGTGCCCAGATTCACCACGGCGACGCCGCCCGGCACCGGTTTGTTCAACAGCCGGGTGATGTAACTGTCGGCGTGGGCGTTGAAGGTCAGGCAGAGCAACAGCAGCGGAGCGAGAAAACGCGGCATGGATCAGTCCAGTAAAGAGAGGGTGACGGGCGTCAGGTGATTGTCCTCGACGCGCACTTGCAGTTCGCCTTCGCCGAGCTTGGCTTTCAGACGCTGGCCGGTGTGGGTCTGCGCAGCATTGCGAATCGCGTGGCCACGCTCGTCGAGCAGAATGCTGTAACCACGACCGAGAGTCGCCAACGGGCTGACCACGTGCAGGGTCTGCATCTGACTGTGCAATTGCTGCCGACGCTGTTTCAGAGCATCGCGCATGGCCCGGGGCAGACGCTCGGCGAGGCTGTCGAGGCGCTGGCGAAGCATCGCCAGTTGGCGCCCCGGATGTTGCCCGGCGAGGCGGGTTTCCAGACGGATCAGGCGTTCGCGGCGGGTATTGTGGCTGCGTTCGAATGCGCGGCGCATGCGCATGTCCAGATCGTCCAGACGTTGCGCCTGCTGGCGCAGACGTTCGCCGGGATGGCGCAATCGTCGCGCCATGCCTTCCAGACGCAGGCGATCACGCATCAAGCGATCACGCATGCGCATCACCAGACGCCGGTGCAGGCTCTCGACCTGACGAATCAGATGGCTGGAATCCGGGGCGAGCAGTTCGGCGGCGGCCGAGGGCGTGGGGGCGCGGACGTCGGCGACAAAATCGCTGATCGAAACATCGGTTTCATGGCCGACGGCGCTGACGATCGGTGTGACACAGGCATCGACCGCGCGCGCCACCGCTTCCTCGTTGAAGCACCAGAGGTCCTCCAGCGAGCCGCCGCCACGGGCGAGGATCAGCGCGTCAAAGCCACGGGCATCGGCCATTTTCAGCGCGCGGACGATTTGCGCGGTGGCCTCGCGGCCCTGCACGGCGGTCGGAATCAGGGTCAGTTGCACCTGCGGCGCACGGCGGCGGAACACGCTGATGATGTCGCGGATCACCGCGCCGGTCGGCGAGCTGATGATGCCGATGCGCTGCGGATGCGCGGGCAGCGGCACTTTGCGTTCGGCACTGAACAGGCCTTCGGCGCTGAGCTTTTCCTTCAGTGCATCGAAGGCCAGACGCAGCGCGCCGTCACCGGCCGGCTCCACGGTGTCGAGGATCAGCTGATAGTCGCCACGGCCTTCGAACAGCGAAACCTTGCCGCGCACCTTGACCGCCAGACCGTCCTTCAATGCCTGGCGCACCCGCGCGGCGTTCTGCCGGAACAGCGCGCAACGCACCTGCGCGCCGCTGTCCTTGAGGGTGAAGTAGACGTGGCCGGACGCCGGGCGCGCGAGGTTGGAGATTTCGCCTTCGACCCAGATGTTGCTGAACACGTCTTCAAGCAACACCCGCGCGCGGCCGTTGAGCTGGCTGACGGTCAGGACTTCACGGTCCAGGCCAAGTCTTGCAAAGGGATCTTTAATCATGGGGCGCAGTTTAAAGGCATTTGCCCGCCAATCACCATGACACCGCACAAAACCCTGTGGGAGCGAGCCTGCTCGCGAAAGCATTGTGTCAGCGGACAACAACGGGGGAATGACACTCCGCCTTCGCGAGCAGGCTCGCTCCCACATGGGATCAATTTGATATCTGGTCGTGCTGCCCGCTACTGGCTACAGTCAGCGCGTCTTATAAAGGATGCGGACGATGAGCATGATGGAGCTGTTGGGGGCGTGGTCGTGGGGCGCGGGCGGTTGGGCGGTCATCGGGGTGGCCATCGCCTTGGCCTACATCGTATTCGGCATCGCCGGTTTCGGCACGGCGCTGGTCGCAGGGCCGATGCTGATCCTGTTCATGCCACTGTCGAAAATCGTGCCGCTGCTGGTGCTGCTCGATTTCGTCGCGGCATTCGGCAATCTGCTGCCCTCGCGGCGCGACGTCGCCAAGCCGGAATTGCTCAGGCTGCTGCCGTGCATGGCGATCGGCTGCACGTTGGGGGTGATCTTCCTGCTGAATCTGAAATCCGATCTGTTACTACTTTTGATGGGGCTGTTTATCAGCGCCTATGCGGTTTACAGCCTGTGGGTGAAAGCGCGGCCGGCACAGTTGTCGGCAGCGTGGGCGGTGCCGATGGGCACAGTGGGCGGGTTGTTCGGCGCGTTGTTTGGCAGTGGCGGCTTTCTTTACGCGATCTATCTGAACAGCCGCCTGCCCAAGGACGCGGCGCGGGCCACGCAAAGTGCCTTGATCAGTTGCAGCACCGTGGTGCGCTTGAGTCTGTTTGTCATCGCCGGTGTGTATGCCGAACTACCCTTGTTGATGCTGGCGCTGTGTCTGTTGCCGGCGATGGCGCTGGGCTTGTGGATCGGCCGGCGGCTGACCATGAGGTTGTCGCGCGAGGCGTTTGTGCGGCTGGTGACGTGGCTGGTGCTGGCCAGCGGCATCGCGTTGATCGTGCGCTATTTCAGCACTTGACCGGATTTCGTCAGGGATTAAGCTGCCGGCCTTCAGGGCCTCTTCGCGAGCAAGCTCGCTCCCACATTGGCATGCAATCTCTGTGGGAGCGAGCTTGCTCGCGAAGGCGTCAGAAGTCACACCGCAGGATTTCCCATGAACTCGCAAAGCATCATCGTCCCGAAAATCTCCACCCTGCCGGTGCACGAGCCCCGGGCGCGGGCGATCGTGCGCTGGCTGGTGCGCAAGAACATCATCGAAGAACAGCTGACGACCTGCGGCCGCACCGGCAACCGCATGGCCCACGCCATCGCCGACGGTGCTCGCGCTGTGGTGCTGTACCCCGAAGCGCTGCCGTTCGGCGAACCGATCAACGGCCTGGAGATCGTCACCAAGCGCTGCATCTACACCCCGGCCAAAGGTTTTCTCGAGGAGGCTGGTTGCGCCGAGTGCCGCCGCGAAGTGGGTGAGGCGCTGTTCGAAAGTCTTGAAGACTGGTTTCCAGGTCGCACCGACAATTTCACCTGCCCCGAATGCGGGCATGAGGACGACATCAACGGCTTCCTGTTTTTGCAGGAGTGCGCGTTTTCCAACCTCGGTTTCATTTTCAATAATTGGCTGGAGGCGGGGTTCAAGCAGAGCTTTATCGACGAGTTCGCCGATTGGCTCGATCAACCTGTCTCTTGGGTCAAGGTGGAGCTGTAGGGCCGGGCTTTTCCATCTATCAATTAGGCTGAGTTTTACATTGAACAGCAGGGGGTGTCTGACTATAATGGCGCGCTTCCATTTTCCCGCTCGGGAGCCCCCGCGATGCTGCGTATCAGCCAAGAAGCTCTGACATTCGACGACATTCTCCTAGTGCCCGGTTATTCCGAGGTGCTTCCCAACGAAGTCAGTCTCAAGACCCGTCTTACCCGTGGCATCGAACTGAATATTCCTCTGGTTTCTGCCGCCATGGACACCGTTACTGAAGCCCGTCTGGCAATCGCCATGGCTCAGGAAGGTGGCATCGGCATTATCCACAAGAACATGACCATCGAGCAGCAAGCTGCCGAAGTGCGCAAGGTCAAGAAGTTCGAAGCCGGTGTGGTCAAGGATCCCATCACCATCGAGGCCGATGCCACGGTGCGTGATCTGTTCGAACTGACCCGTCTGCACAACATTTCCGGCGTTCCGGTCCTGCACGATGGCGACCTGGTCGGCATCGTCACCTCCCGCGACGTACGTTTCGAAAACCGTCTGGAAGCCACTGTCCGCGAAGTGATGACGCCTAAAGAGCGTCTGGTCACGGTCAAGGAAGGTGCCGACAAGAACGACGTCCGTGAACTGCTGCACAAGCACCGCATCGAGCGCGTGCTGATCGTCGACGACAAATTCGCCCTCAAAGGCATGATGACCGTCAACGACATCGAAAAAGCAAAAGCCTATCCGCTGGCCAGCAAGGACGATCAAGGTCGTCTGCGCGTTGGCGCCGCGGTCGGCACCGGTAAAGACACCGGCGATCGCGTGACCGCACTGGTCAATGCCGGCGTGGACGTGGTGGTGGTCGACACCGCACACGGTCACTCCAAAGGCGTGATCGACCGCGTACGCTGGGTCAAAGAGAACTTCCCTGAAGTGCAGGTGATCGGCGGCAACATCGCCACCGGCGCTGCCGCCAAGGCCTTGGCCGAAGCGGGGGCCGACGCAGTCAAGGTCGGTATCGGCCCTGGCTCGATCTGCACCACCCGTATCGTCGCCGGTGTCGGCGTGCCGCAAATCAGCGCCATCGCCAACGTCGCCGCCGCCCTTGAAGGCACCGGCGTGCCGTTGATCGCCGACGGTGGTATCCGTTTCTCCGGTGACCTGTCCAAGGCCATCGTGGCCGGTGCGTCCTGCGTGATGATGGGCTCGATGTTCGCCGGTACCGAAGAGGCCCCGGGCGAGATCGAACTGTTCCAGGGTCGTTCGTACAAGGCTTATCGCGGCATGGGTTCGCTGGGCGCCATGTCCCAGGCTCAAGGCTCGTCCGACCGTTACTTCCAGGATTCCTCGGCCGGTGCCGAGAAGTTGGTACCGGAAGGCATCGAAGGCCGCGTGCCGTACAAAGGCACCCTGAGCGCGATCATTCACCAGTTGATGGGCGGCCTGCGTTCCTCGATGGGTTACACCGGCAGCGCCAACATCGAAGAAATGCGCACCAAGCCCGAGTTCGTGCGGATCACCGGTGCCGGCATGGCCGAGTCCCACGTTCACGACGTGCAGATCACCAAGGAAGCGCCGAACTACCGCGTAGGTTGAGGCTTCCAGCAAAACGTTAAATCACCGGGGCTGTTCATTCAGCCCCGAGTTGTTTCTGATTCACTACATGAGAATGAGTCATGGCCCTCGACATTCACGCTCACCGCATCCTGATCCTCGACTTCGGTTCGCAATACACCCAGCTGATTGCCCGCCGCGTGCGCGAGATCGGCGTGTACTGCGAACTGCACCCGTTCGACATGGACGAAGATGCGATCCGCGAATTCGCTCCTAAAGGCGTCATCCTCGCCGGCGGCCCCGAGTCCGTGCACGAAGCCAACAGCCCGCGCTGCCCGCAGGCGGTGTTCGACCTGGGCGTTCCGGTATTCGGCATCTGCTACGGCATGCAGACCATGGCCGAGCAACTGGGCGGCAAGGTTGAAGGTTCCGAACTGCGTGAGTTCGGTTACGCCCGCGTTGACGTGGTCGGCAAGAGCCGCCTGCTCGACGGCATCGAAGACCACATCGACGCCGACGGCCTGTTCGGCCTCGACGTGTGGATGAGCCACGGTGACAAAGTCACGAAGATGCCGGAAGACTTCCACATCCTCGCCAGCACCCCGAGCTGCCCGATCGCCGGTATGTTCAACGACGACCGCGCTTACTACGGCGTGCAGTTCCACCCGGAAGTGACCCACACCAAACAGGGCGGTCGCATCCTGTCGCGCTTCGTGCTCGACATCTGCGGCTGTGAAGCCCTGTGGACGCCGTCGAAGATCGCTGAAGACGCCATCGCCAACATCCGCGCCCAGGTCGGCACCGACAACGTGCTGCTGGGTCTGTCCGGTGGCGTTGACTCCTCGGTGGTTGCCGCGCTGCTGCACAAGGCCATCGGCGATCAGCTGACCTGCGTTTTCGTCGACAACGGCCTGCTGCGTCTGCACGAAGGCGAGCAAGTGATGGCCATGTTCGCCGAGAACATGGGCGTCAAGGTAATCCGCGCCAACGCTGAGGAGCAGTTCCTCAACAACCTGGCCGGCGAAGCCGACCCGGAGAAGAAGCGCAAGATCATCGGCCGCACTTTCATTGACGTGTTCGATGCCGAATCCTGCAAGCTGGACAACATCAAGTACCTCGCTCAGGGCACCATCTACCCGGACGTGATCGAGTCGGCTGGCGCGAAAAGCGGCAAGGCCCACGTGATCAAGTCGCACCACAACGTGGGCGGCCTGCCGGAAGAGATGAACCTGAAACTGGTCGAGCCCCTGCGCGAACTGTTCAAGGACGAAGTCCGTCGTCTGGGCCTGGAACTCGGCCTGCCGTACGACATGGTCTACCGTCACCCGTTCCCGGGTCCGGGCCTGGGCGTGCGCATCCTCGGTGAAGTGAAAAAGGAATACGCCGACCTGCTGCGTCGCGCCGACCACATCTTCATCGAAGAACTGCGCAAGGCCGACTGGTACCACAAGGTCAGCCAGGCGTTCGTAGTATTCCAGCCAGTCAAATCGGTCGGCGTGGTCGGTGATGGCCGCCGTTACGCCTGGGTCGTGGCCCTGCGTGCCGTGGAAACCATCGACTTCATGACCGCACGTTGGGCGCACCTGCCTTACGAACTGCTGGAAACCGTTTCCGGCCGCATCATCAACGAAATCGAAGGCATCTCCCGCGTTACTTACGACGTGTCGAGCAAGCCGCCGGCGACGATTGAGTGGGAGTGATCCCGCTGCGGTTCGAATAACGAAAAACCCTTGGCGTGAAGCCAAGGGTTTTTTCGTTTCAGGCCCCTGCAAACAGGTCAGGCGGGTAAACGACTTTGCAGGGTCATACCGAGCTCAATCAGGCGCTCGGCTACTGCGGCGATGTCGCGGAATATCATGCCGGTGATGCGGCGCATCGACTGGTCCCAGATATAAAACCGGCCATCTGCGGTGCAATGCACCCTTGTTTGCACGATGTTGCTGGCGCTGTTGCGCCGCACGAGTGTGTATGTGCCGGGTTCTGTTTTTCGTATCACGAACATGCCATTGCGATGCAGAAGCTTTTCCAGCGTAGCGTCATTCCATGGCGGCACGGGGGCCTTGACCTGCAATCGCAGGTCAGCGAACAGAGGGTCGAAGGCGTTGCTTGTCGTCGCCCCGTTGTGAAACGGACCGCGAGCGACTTCCACGCCCGGGTCAATCCTGACGTCGGCTGCCTCGTCGGGCCAGACTTCTTCGATGCGCAAACCGATACCGCCCCTGAGTTCGCTTATGCCTGGCAGGTCCCTGAAGGTATTGGCGTTCGTGGCATCGACCAGAGCCACCCACTTGCCGGGTCTGTTGAGGAGCTTGTCACGCTCCATGATCTGCGTTGCCAGGCGGGTCTTGATCATCTGCTCTTCGATCGAAGTGAGTGGGACTTTCAGCGTGCAGGTTTGTGCCGCGTCCAGTCCATGGACGCGGACGCCATTGGCTTGGGCAGACGTGATCAATTCGAGCATGTTGAACCGGTTCTCAGGGTCGGTACCCAGGCTGGACAAATAGGTAGTGAGGTCCTCTGACATGTCTCCAGAGAGGTAGAAATGGTTGAGGTCCTCTTGGGCGAAATCACTCAGCAATCCACGCACGTAGAGCGTTCTGATATGCCGCGCGAACGTTGGCATGTTCTCGATCATGAAGCGCATGCTGGCGATGCGATCGAGGGTTTCTCCGACCGCCAGTCCATCGGTATTGGCAAACATCAGCTCTATCAGCTCTTCGGTTTGCATCAAGGGATCGATTTGCGGAATGAGCGGCCGTCCCGGCAGATTTGTCCATTTCAGCTCTCGAAAGAATTCTCCGGCGTTGTTCAGCAGTGCTGTTCGTTGTTCGCTGAAATGCGCCTGGTAACGATCGGTAGCCAGTAAATAACGGCGTCCAGCGCTTGTTGACTCGGCAGAAGCGTTGGGCAAGTTCATTGCCCATCTCCTCATTCCGGGTTTTTCCATCTCTGAAATATCTTTGAGCGCCGTAACCAGGCGCAGCGGGCACGGAACGCCTGGAAGCGGTTCGACGCGTGGCAGATCCACCGATGGTGTTGCCTCAGAAGGGCTCAAATCTGTCTCCGGCGCACACGCCTTGCCCACGCATTGGCCGCCTCCGCGCAGCCGCAGCGCAGGCATGCGCTCCCACTTGCCAGCGCTTCCCAGGCGGACCGGCAACGAATAAGCGAACTGGTTGGGGCGCTCGGGATCGATGATTGCCCAGTTGCCGCTGTCCTGCGAGTCGGCGAAGTAGCGCACGTAATAGGCATCGCCATCCATTTCGATGGCATGACCGGGCTCGTTGTCGAGGCGGTAAATGCCTTCGTATTTCCCCGGCGTCGCCTCTACGGAATGTTGCGCCAGTAACTCGTTGCATCGATAGCTGGCAGGTACTTGTGGAAATGTCGAACCTTGCCGTGTAGCAGGCGTATTCAAGGGCTCAGTGACGTCGACGAATGTCGCCCCGCTGGGTATCTCGTTTGCCAACTCGCTGCTTGCTTCTTCAGCGGCTGTGACGGGTGGCGGATACACAGGGGGCAATAATCGCGTGTCAGCCGAGGCAAGTTCGACCAGACCGCGCATCTCTTCAGCCTCGGCATACTCGACCTGTGGTCGAACTTCCAGTTGCGCGCCGGTGCCGATCAGGAACGGCACATTGAATACGGTTTCGATCGCGCTGAGCACCGCACCGATCACCCCGGCTCTACGTTCGGTCGCCGTAATGCCGTTGATCGCCTGATCGATGTTCAGCCCCATGTTCGCGACGCCGGCGCCGATCAAGGGCAAAGCCACCGGCCAGCCCACGGCCGCCATCGGGCCGAACACTTTCAGCCCGGCGCTCAGATACCCGGTCCAGAGTTTCTTGCGCAGGTCACTGTTGGACGTGAGCACCAGATGGGCCTCGGCAGCCATGCCCGCGCGAGTCGAATCGCTTAACCACGTGAAGGCGTCACCGCTGATCGCAATGTTGCTGCGGTTGATCATCCGGTGATCGCTGTGGCCCCAGGTGCTCACCAAACGGTTCATCAGATCAGTGAGGTTCTCAGTGATGTGATTGCTGTCAGCCAGCGAGAAGTGCTTGAGAAACAAAGGGCGTTTCTGCTCTGAATTCATCTGTTCGAGCAACCACCAGTGCAGATCCGCCGCAGTGTCCATCAGCCGAAAGGCCTGGGCTTGTCCCGGCAGGTAAAGGGTCTGCCGGCCACTGTCTTCGACCAGACGCAGCACGTTGGTGGCGACGTGACCGTCCAGATCCAGCGTGCGCACCTGCGCGCCGACCGGGTACGTCGATCGGAGCATTTGCAGGGTTACCGGCCAGGTAACGGGGCCGATCAGCGAGCTGACGATGCGTTGAAAATCATTGCCGTCAACGTCCCCCTGTTGCAGCGCCTGCACCGCCTGACTGAGGAAACTGCACTTGGCCATGGCGCGGAAATCTTCCGACGAGGTTTGCCAGAATTTGGCCAATTGATCGCTGTAACGCGTGCTGAAATCAACGGCCCAGAATGCCTTCAGCACATCGCTGCCAAGCAGTCGCACTTCGTTGTCCTGATTGAAATTCTCCGCGTCCGGGCCATCCGAGTAGAAGCCACAGTAAAGGCCCAGCAAATCTGCGTTGTCTTGATCGGTCGCACGAAAGCGATGGATCACCAACTGCGTGAGGGTGAGCGTTTCATAAGGCTTTTCCAGCAAGTGTTCCCAACCGGTAAAGGTCAGCGCGCTGCTTTGCGCCGTTTTGAATCGATGGAAATAAACCTGGTCGGGATCGAGGCCGGATAGCCCTTTGTCGGTCAGCAGTTCGATCGCAACTTGCCGGGCCGCATCGAGCAGACTTGGGCAGTTCTGCACAATGGTCGTGGCGATGGCTTTGAGGGCGGTTTTGTCCGCTGCGTTTGGCAGCAGACGACGTTCGGGAGCGGTCATGCGGGTGTTCATCCTTGAGACACAAAGGCGGAAGATGACCGATGTGCTCAAGGGGAGGGTGTTACTCGGCTATTGCGTGTTGCGTATCGAAAGATATCGCCTCAGCGCCGCGCCACATCCGAAAAATAGAACTTGTCCAGCGTATGCCGCGATTCGGTGTACTCGAACTGGCGGCCGTCCTGCAGGAAGGTCTGGTTGCTGACCACGATGACATGGCTCTGGCCGTCGAGGTCCAGGTGTTGTTGGTCGTCCTTGCTGGACGGTACGGCTTCGATGGTGCGCTGGGCGTAGGCGATCTGCAGTTGCAGGGTCTGTTCGATATGGGCGTAGATCGAATGTTCGGCAATGTCAGCGGACAGGTCGGGAATCACCTCGCTGACGAAGTGGTTGATGTCGAGGATGACGCGTTTGCCGTCGATGCGCCGCACCCGTTTGATCCGGGTGATCGGGCTGCCGGGTTCGGCATTGATATGTTCAAGCAATGCACCTTCAAGCGGCACCTGACACATCTCGACCACTTCGGTGCTGACGTCGTTGCCCAGTCGCGGGTGGGTCTCCTGGAAGCTGACGATGCCGCCGAGCTGGAATTCGATCGGGTTGGTCGACAGCACGAACGCGCCTTTGCCGTGAATCTTCTGAGCGAAACCGCGCTCCTGCAACTGGTCGATGGCCTTGCGCACCGTGCCACGGCTGGCCTGATAGGTGTCCATCAGTTCGGTTTCGGAAGGCAGCCGGGCGCCGCGCTCCAGGCGCTGGGTGGTGATACTGGCAAGCAAATCGCTGTAGATCTGGTTGTATTTGCTCATGGCTGGACTCTGTGCCGACGGTGCTCAAAACCCCGAACCTTAAGGGCAGGGTAGGGGTTTGTCCATGCGGACGAAGGAAAACATCTTAGGTCAGAGTAGGAAGAATCCGCGTTTTTCTGACGTTCATCCACGGATGCAAACTCGTACAGACGAGTTGTTGCATTAACTCGTACAGACGAGTATTTTTCGTTTCGGCGTGCTGCCAATAACAACAATCCACGACGGAAGAACAAGCATGAGCCATGACTATCCGAACATCGCCAAGGAGCTGCTGGAAAGCCTCGGTGGCCGTGACAACATCGAGCAGGCGGCGCATTGCGTCACGCGTTTGCGCCTGGCGCTGAAGAACCCCGCGCTGGTGAATGTGGCCGCGCTCAATGGCGTCGATCTGGTCAAGGGTTCGTTCTTCACCGGCGGGTTGTATCAAGTGGTCATCGGCCCGGGTGATGTTGAAAAGGTTTATGCCGAACTGCGCCAGCAGACAGGCCTTGCGGCGTCGACCATCGCCGACGTTAAACAGAAAAGCGCCGAGAAGATCAACGCCATGCAGCGGCTGGTGCGGGTGTTTTCCGATGTGTTCATGCCGATCCTGCCGGCGCTGATCATTGCCGGCCTGTTGATGGGCATCAACAACCTGCTCGGCGCCAAGGGCATGTTCATCGAGGGCCAGACCCTGCTCGATGCCTATCCCAACCTCGACGGGTTGTGGAGCCTGATCAATCTGATGGCCAACACCTCGTTCGTGTTCCTTCCGGCGCTGGTGGGCTGGTCGGCAGCCAAGCGTTTCGGCGGCAGCGAAATCCTCGGCATCGTCCTCGGTCTGATGCTGGTGCACCCGGATCTGCTCAACGCCTGGAATTACGGCAAGGCCGTGGCCGGGCTGGACGGGCAGCAACTGCCGTACTTCGACATCCTCGGCCTGTTCCAGGTGGAAAAGGTCGGTTACCAAGGGCAGATCCTGCCGATCCTGCTGGCGGCGTACGTAATGAGCGTGATCGAAAAATGGTTGCGCGCACGCGTGCCCAACGCGGTGCAGTTGCTGGTGGTGCCGATCACCACCATCGTTGTCACTGGCGTGCTGGCGTTGGCGATCATCGGCCCGGTGACCCGGCATATCGGCATCTACATCACCGAAGGGCTGGTGATGCTGTTCGATCTGGCGCCGCTGGTGGGCGGTCTGATTTTCGGCCTGTTGTATGCGCCGCTGGTGATCACCGGCATGCACCACATGTTCCTCGCCGTGGACCTGCAATTGATTTCGAGCCAGGGCGGCACCTTCATCTGGCCGATGATTGTCATGTCCAATCTGGCGCAGGGCAGTGCGGCCCTGGCGGTGTTCTGGATGACGCGCAATGCGCGGGACAAGAGCATGGCCTCGACCTCGGCGATTTCTGCGTATTTCGGCATCACCGAGCCGGCGATGTTCGGCGTCAACCTGCGCTACAAGTTTCCGTTTTACGCCGCGCTGGCCGGTTCGGCGCTGGGCTGCATGTTCCTCTCGCTGAACAAGATCCAGGCCTCGGCCATCGGCGTCGGTGGCCTGCCCGGCTTCATCTCGATCGTTCCGCAGTTCATCCCGATGTTCGTCATCGGGATGCTGATCGCCATGCTCGTGCCGTTTGCCCTGACCTGCGTGCTGAGCATGAAGATCGTCCGTCCGGGTTACCGGGTTGCCTGAAATCAAACTGTAGGAGCTGCCGGAGGCTGCGATCTTTTGATCTTGCCTTTCAAAATCAAAAGATCGCCGCCTTCGGCAGCTACTACACGGCTCCAAAATTCAAGAGGAAATCCGCCATGCAAGACTGGCAACGTTCGGTGATCTACCAGATCTACCCGAAGAGCTTTCACAGCCATGCCGGCAACGCCACTGGCGATCTGCTCGGCATCGTCGCCAAGCTCGATTATCTGCAATGGCTGGGGGTCGATTACCTGTGGATCACGCCGTTCCTGCGCTCGCCGCAGCGCGATAACGGCTACGACATCAGCGACTACTACGCGGTCGATCCGAGTTACGGCAGCATGGCCGACTGTGAACTGCTGATCGCCGAAGCGGGCAAACGCGGGATCAAGCTGATGCTCGACATCGTGGTCAACCACACCTCGATCGAGCACGTCTGGTTCCAGCAGGCCCGCAGCAGCCTCGACAATCCTTACCGTGACTTCTACATCTGGCGCGACCAGCCGAACAACTGGGAATCCAAGTTCGGCGGTTCGGCCTGGGAATACGAAGCGCAGACCGGCCAGTATTACCTGCACCTGTTCGACCACACTCAGGCCGACCTCAATTGGGACAACCCCAAGGTCCGCGACGAAGTATTCAAAATGATGCGCTTCTGGCGCGACAAGGGTGTCGGTGGCTTTCGTCTGGACGTGATCAATCTGATCTCGAAACCGGCGGACTTCCCCGAGGACGACAGCGATGGTCGGCGCTTCTACACCGATGGGCCGAACGTGCATACGTACTTGCAGGAAATGCACCGTGAGGTCTTCGAAGGGCATGAGCTGATCAACGTCGGCGAGATGTCTTCGACCCGCCTCGAACACTGCATCCGCTACTCCAATCCGCAGTCGAAAGAATTGTCGATGACCTTCAACTTTCATCACTTGAAGGTCGATTACCCGAACTTGCAGAAGTGGGTCCGCGCCGATTTCGACTTCCTCCAGCTCAAGCAGATTCTCTCCAACTGGCAGACCGGCATGCAGGCGGGTGGCGGCTGGAATGCGCTGTTCTGGTGTAACCACGATCAGCCACGCGTGGTCTCGCGGTTCGGCAATGACGGCGAATACCGCGAGCTGTCGGCGAAGATGCTTGCTACCGCGCTGCACTTTCTGCAGGGCACGCCCTTCGTTTATCAGGGCGAAGAATTGGGAATGACCAATCCGGGGTTCGAGAGCATCGAGCAATACCGTGACGTCGAAACCCTGAATATCTTTCGCCTCAAGCGTGAAGCCGGCACCAGCGACCTCGACAACATGGCGGCGATCATGCAGAAGTCCCGCGACAACGGGCGCACGCCGATGCACTGGCACGCCGGGCACAACGCCGGCTTCACGCGCAGCGAACCATGGATCGGTGTGCCGGCCAATGCTGCACAGATCAATGTCGCGCATCAACTGCACGACCCGGAATCGGTGCTGCATCACTATCGGCGCCTGATCAACTTGCGCCGCACTGAAGCGTTGATCTCCGATGGCATCTATCGGCAGTTGTTGCCGGAGCATCCACAGGTCTGGGCGTACCTGCGCGAGGGGAAGGGAGAGCGCTTGTTAGTGGTGAACAATTTCTATGGCACCGCCTGTGAGGTCGAGCTACCGGCACTGATCGACGAAGCCCAGGAGCAGCGCTTGTTGATCAGCAATTACCCGGACTGCCCGCAGCGCACGAGTTTGCTGCAGTTGCGACCTTACGAATCCTTCGTGCTGCACCTGACCGACCCCTGATTTTTTAACTGAATAACAACCTTTGAAAAAAACACGCAGAACGCTGCGCGGGGGATTTGTGCGCGCTGAATTCCTGCAACCACACAATAAAAACAACGGGTGGCATATATGAGAGCAACCATAAATTACAGTCTGGCAATCGCGGGGATTTGTCTGGCGATGCCTACGTCATCACATGCGCTGGAGTTCGGCGGCTATCTGCGCAGCGGGGTTGGTACATCGGTCAACAGCAGCAGCCAGTCGTGTTTCCAGTTGCCCGGCGCGCAGACCAAATATCGCCTCGGTAACGAGTGCGAGCAGTACGGTGAGCTCGAGCTGCGCCAGGATCTGTACACCCTCGACGACGGCTCGGTGCTGAGCGTCGACGGCATGGCCTCGCTGTATAACCGCTACGACCGCAGCCTGACGTTCAAGGAAGACAACGGCTCGATTCGTTTGCCTCAGGCTTACGCGCAATGGTCGGCGATGCCCGCGCTCAACGGCGGCTCGCTGTGGGCAGGGCGGCGTTACTACAAACGTAACGACATCCATATTTCCGATTTCTATTACTGGAACCAGAGCGCCACCGGGGCAGGCATTGAAGACGTGTTGCTCGGCGGCCTGAAATACAGCTACGCCTTTTCGCGCAAGGACAACCTTTACCAAAAGGATTACATCAACCGCCATGACTTCAACGTCGGCGGTTTCAACAGTAACCCGGGCGGTGAACTGGAGTTCGGCCTGAGTTACATCGACAAGCCCGACAGCCGCGATGCCCACCGTGGCTGGGCGATCACCACCCAGCATGTGCAGCAAGACTTTTTCGGTGGCAAGAACAAACTGGCGCTGCAATACGGCGAAGGGCCGGGCACTGGATTGGGCTATACCGGTAACGTCAGGCTCGATGACCGCAACAAGAGCTATCGCATCGTCGAGTTCTTCGACTGGCAACTGACGCCGCGTTTTGGCGGACAATTCCAGGCGGTGTATCAGAATGATATTCGTCAGGGCGGCGCCGACCAGAACTGGCTGTCCCTCGGTGTGCGCCCGGCCTATGCACTGAGCGAGCAGTTCAAACTGGTGACCGAACTGGGGCACGATCAGGTCGAGGCGGCGGACGGCACGCGCAAGCTGAGCAAGTTCACCTTCGCGCCGACCTGGTCACCGAAAGGCCCGGAATTCTGGGCGCGGCCCGAAGTACGTCTGTATTACACCTATGCCAGCTGGAACCAGGCAGCCAAGCGTGCCGCCAACCTGTTGGCCAAAGGTTCGGCGCTGTCCGACACGGGCGCCTTCGGCAACGCACGGCACGGCGCCAATGTCGGCTTGCAGGTTGAATACTGGTGGAAATAAGCAAAGCGGCTGCGACCGCTCATTCAATCAATACAAGCTCAGGTGATGTCATGGCCACACCCCAACAATTGCAGCTGCTGGCTCCTTTATCCGGCGTGCTGATGGCGCTGGACCAGGTGCCCGACCCGGTGTTTGCCGGGCGGATCATCGGCGACGGTTTGTGCATCGACCCGACTTCGTCAACGCTCTGCGCACCGTTGGCCGGTGTGGTCAGCGATGTGCAAACCAGCGGGCACGCGCTCACCGTCACCAGTGATGCGGGTGTGCAGGTGTTGATGCACATCGGCCTGGACACGGTGAATCTCGCCGGCGAAGGATTCACCCGCCGCGTTGAAGCGGGGCAGCGGGTCGAAGCAGGGCAGGCGCTGATCGACTTCGATGCTGACTACATTGCCCTGCACGCGCGCAGTTTGTTGACCTTGATGCTGGTGGTGAGCGGCGAGCCGTTCGCTTCACTCGTTGGCTCAACCGGGTTGGTCGAGGTGGGCCAGCCAGTGCTGGACGTCGTCGTCGGGGCAGCCGTCGGCGAACACCCAGCGCCGGTGCCGGGCGACGCGGTGTTCTCGCAGCCGATCAACCTGCCCAATCCCAATGGCCTGCACGCGCGGCCGGCGGCAGTATTTGCCCAAGCGGCCAAAGCATTTTCAGCGACTATTCATCTGCACAAGTTGCAAGCGCAAGCCAACGGCAAATCCCTGGTGGCAATCATGGCGTTGCAGACGGCCCATGGCGACAGCGTGCAGGTCAGCGCCGAAGGTGAAGATGCCGTAGCCGCCGTCGATGCGCTGACACGCTTGCTGAGCGAAGGCTGCGGCGAAGCGGTCACAGCGCCCGCGCCGGTCGAAGCCGATGCAGCAGAAATGCCGAACATCCTGCGCGGTGTCTGCGCCTCGCCCGGTTCGGCGTTGGGACAAGTCATGCAGATCGTCGAAGCGTCGCTCATGGTCAACGAGTTCGGCGCCGAGCCGCCAATCGAACTGGAGGCGTTGAGCCAAGCCCTGATCGAAGCCGACATGGCCCTGCAACATCTGCGCGACACCGCCAGCGGCCAGGCGCAGGCGGAGATTTTCAAGGCGCATCAGGAACTGCTGGCCGATCCGAGCCTGCTGGATCAGGCCAGGGCGCTGATCGACGCGGGCAACAGCGCGGCGTTTGCCTGGAAGACCAGCACCGACGCAACGGCGGCGATGTTTCGCTCGCTGGGCAATGCCTTGCTGGCTGAGCGCGCGGCGGATCTGGATGATGTCGGCCAGCGCGTGCTGAAGCTGATCCTTGGTGTTCAGGAGCAAGCGCTGGAGTTGCCGGACGACACCATTCTGATCGCCGATCAGCTGACCCCGTCCCAGACCGCCGGGCTCGATACGCGCAAAGTGCTCGGGTTTGCCACCGTCGGCGGTGGCGCCACCAGCCATGTTGCGATCCTCGCGCGGGCCTGTGGCTTGCCAGCGATCTGCGGTATGCCATTGCAAATGCTCGGGCTCGGCAACGGCACGCGGGTGCTGCTCGATGCCGACAAAGGCGAATTGCAGTTGCACCCGGACGCCGAGTCCATCGATCAATTGCGCACGCGGCATGAGCGTCAGCGCCAGCGTCATCAGCAGGAACTGGCGCAGGCCAGCGAGGCGGCTTGTACCCGTGACGGTCAGCACATCGAAGTCACCGCCAACGTTGCCTCGCAGGAAGAAACCGCCCAGGCCATGGAGCTGGGCGCCAATGGTGTGGGGCTGCTGCGTTCGGAGTTTCTCTACCTCGGCCGCCAGCAAGCGCCGAGCCATGACGAACAGGTGGCCACTTATAGCGCCATCGCGCGCACCATCGGGCCGGCACACAATCTGGTGGTGCGCACCCTCGATGTCGGTGGCGACAAACCGCTGGCCTACGTGCCGATGGACAGCGAAACCAATCCCTTCCTTGGTTTGCGCGGCATTCGCCTGTGCCTTGAGCGACCGCAACTGTTGCGTGAGCAGTTCCGCGCAATCCTCGCCTGCTGTGAGCTGACGCGTTTGCACATCATGTTGCCGATGGTCACGAATTTGGCCGAACTGCGTCTGGCGCGGCAGATTCTCGAGCAAGAAGCGCGCGTGCTGGGCCTGGCGCATCTGCCAAAGCTGGGAATCATGATCGAAGTGCCTGCCGCTGCGCTGATGGCCGATGTGCTGGCGCCGCACGTGGACTTTTTCTCCATCGGCACCAACGACCTCACTCAATACACCCTGGCCATGGACCGCGATCATCCGCGTCTGGCCAGTCAGGCGGACAGCTTTCACCCTTCGGTGCTGCGCCTGATCGCGATGACGGTGAAGGCTGCGCATGCCCACGGCAAATGGGTCGGCGTCTGCGGTGCGATGGCGTCTGAACGCCTTGCGGTGCCGTTGCTGCTGGGGCTGGGTGTGGATGAGCTGTCGGTGAGCGTGCCGTTGATTCCGGCGATCAAGTCGGCGGTGCGCGAAGTGAACCTGGCCGACTGTCGAATCATCGCCGAACAGGTATCGAACCTGGAAAGCGCCACTGATGTCCGAGAAGCCTTGCAGCAGTTTCATGGGGCGAAAGTCGATGCCTCGCCGGCTATGGAGAATTGAACATGTTCTACAAATTGCAGCAGGCATTCTGGAAAGCACTGACGCCGGATCTGGTACCGGATGAGGTGAAAGCCGTCGCCGAACCGATTGCCGGCCTGAGCGCCGAGATTGTTGCGGCGCTGGGCGGTGTGGATAACCTCAAGTCGCAGCAACCGCTGGCGCTGACCCGGGTGCGCGTGACGTTGCATGACGAGGCCCGTGTCGACCGTCAGGCCCTGAATATCGCCGGCGTGTCGGGCATCATGTGCCTTGAGGGCGGTGTGCTGCACCTGATTACCGGGCTGCGCGCATAAGGCCGACAAGACGTGCGGCCGCAGGTCGCCCTTACTGTTTCTCAACTGCGGGTGTATCGTATTCGCCTTTTTGCGGATCCCTCGGGGTCCGTCGCTGATACGTGAGGTAGTTGAGTTCATGTCCTTTACCCGTCGCCAAATCCTCGGTGGCCTGGCCGGTCTTGTTGTCGTTGGCGTGGGCGCGGGAGGCGCGTCGCGTTACTGGCTGGGCAAGATGGCCGACGCCGAGGCCGGCCACGACTATGAACTGATCGCCGCGCCGCTCGACGTCGAGCTGGTGCCGGGGCACAAGACCGAAGCCTGGGCGTTCGGCCCGTCGGCGCCGGGCACCGAGTTGCGTGTACGCCAGGGTGAATGGCTGCGGGTGCGTTTCATCAATCACCTGCCGGTGGCGACCACCATCCACTGGCACGGCATCCGCCTGCCGCTGGAAATGGACGGCGTGCCTTATGTGTCGCAACTGCCGGTATTGCCGGGCGAATACTTCGACTACAAATTCCGCGTGCCGGACGCCGGCAGCTACTGGTATCACCCGCATGTCAGCAGCAGCGAGGAACTGGGGCGCGGGCTGGTCGGGCCGCTGATCATCGAAGAACGCGAGCCGACCGGGTTCAAGTATGAGAAAACCCTGAGCCTGAAGAACTGGCACATTGACGAGCAAGGCCAGTTCGTCGAGTTCAGCATCCCCCGCGAAGCGGCCCGTGGCGGTACCGCCGGGCGCCTGTCGACGATCAATGGTGTGCCGTTGCCGGTGATTGATCTGCCGGCCGGGCAGATCACCCGGGTGCGTCTGCTTAACCTCGACAACACCCTGACCTATCGCATCAACATCCCCGGTGTCGAAGCGAAGATCTACGCACTCGATGGCAACCCGGTCGAGCCCCGCCCGTTGGGCAAGGAATACTGGCTCGGCCCCGGCATGCGCATTTGCCTGGCGATCAAGGCGCCGGCGGCGGGTGAAGAGTTGTCGCTGCGTAACGGCCCGGTGCGTCTGGGCACGCTACGTTCAGTCGCCAACACCGACGCGCCGACGGACTGGCCGAAAGCCCTGCCGGCCAACCCGGTGGCCGAGCCGGATCTGGCCAATGCGGAGAAACTCAACTTCAATTTCGAATGGGTCGGCTCGGTCTCGGTGAACACCGAAAACGGCAAACCGCCGAGCCTGTGGCAGATCAACGGCAAGGCCTGGGACATCACCGACAAGACCTGTGCTGACCGACCGATTGCCAGCCTGAAACTGGGTCAGAGCTATATTTTCGAATTGAAGAACATGACCCAGTACCAGCACCCGATCCACCTGCACGGCATGAGCTTCAAGGTGATCGCGTCGAACCGGCACAAAGTCATTCCGTATTTCACCGACACCTATCTGCTGGGCAAGAACGAGCGTGCGCAAGTGGCGCTGGTGGCAGATAACCCGGGGGTATGGATGTTCCACTGCCATGTCATCGACCACATGGAAACCGGCCTGATGGCCGCGATCGAGGTGAAATGATGCGCCAGATCCGCCCGGCGGCGATCATCGACCGCAGCCGCGACCGCGACTTCATGCGCGAAGCCCTGACCCTCGCCGCACAGGGCGCCGCCCTCGGTGAGGTGCCGGTGGGCGCGGTGCTGGTGCAGGATGGCGCGATCATCGGTCGCGGCTTCAATTGCCCAATCAGCACCAGCGACCCGAGTGCCCATGCGGAAATGGTCGCGATCCGCGCCGCCGCGCAGGCGGTGGATAACTATCGCCTGCCGGGCAGCACGCTGTATGTGACGCTGGAACCGTGCAGCATGTGCGCCGGGCTGATCGTGCATTCGCGAGTGGCGCGGGTGGTGTATGGCGCGCTGGAACCCAAGGCCGGGATTGTGCAGAGTCAGGGACAGTTTTTTACCCAGGGCTTTTTGAATCACCGGGTGTTGTATGAGGGCGGGGTGCTGGCTGAAGAATGTGGTGCGGTGCTGACCGAGTTTTTCCGCGCCAGACGCACCAAAAGCCCCTCACCCTAACCCTCTCCCAGAGGGAGAGGGGACCGACCGAGTTGGATGGACCAAATCCGCCGACCTGAAATACCGAGTCGGACGCAAGTTTTGAAAAGCTCAATAATCAGCTCCCTCTCCCTGGGGAGAGGGCTGGTGAGGGGGTAGGCCCACCGCGGTCATGGGAAAATACGCTTACTTCCTGGCGACGATAACCGCCCGCATCGGCGCCGGCAGCCCTTCAACGGTTTTGCTGTGATCCTCAGGATCCAGAAAATCACTCAGCGACTGATACTTCATCCACTCCGTCCCGCGCTGTTCCTCCACCGTCGTGGTACTGACATCCACACAACGAATATCGCTGAACCCGGCTCTGCGCAGCCACAATTCCAGCGCCGGCACCGACGGCAAAAACCACACGTTGCGCATCTGCGCGTAGCGATCTTCCGGCACCAGCACTTGGTGCTTGTCGCCTTCGACCACCAGGGTTTCCAGCACCAGTTCCCCACCCTTGACCAGGCAATCCTTCAGCGCCAGCAAATGCTCGATTGGCGAGCGACGGTGATAGAAGACGCCCATGGAAAAAACCGTGTCAAAGCCTTCCAGATTCGGCGGCAGGTCTTCGAACGGGAACGGCAGGTGCCAGGCATTCGGCTCGGACAGGTAACGTTGCACGGCCTGGAACTGGCAGAAGAACAGCCAGTTCGGGTCGACCCCGATCACGCTGTCGGCACCGGCGCCGAGCATGCGCCACATGTAGTAGCCGTTGCCGCAGCCGACATCGAGAATGCGTTTGCCCTTCAGGTCGAGGTGTGGGGAGACCCGCGACCACTTCCAGTCCGAGCGCCATTCGGTGTCGACATGCACACCGAACAGATCGAACGGCCCTTTGCGCCATGGCGAGAGGCCCATCAGCGCGGTGCGCATCTGTGCGCGGGTGTCGTCGTCGCAATCGGTGTCGAGTTTCAGGCCGTTGAGCAGGTCGATTTCGCTTGGCTGGATCTTCGGCAAGGCGTCCAGCGCACTTTGCCAGCGCTCCAGATCGCCGTGGCCTTTCTCCATTTTCTTGTCGAGTTGCGCTTGCAGGGTGTTGGCCCATTCGGCCAGCGGAGTACCGGCCAGACGGCGGGCGAGGGGAGACAGATCAATCATGGCAAGGCAATCAACGAGGCAAAGTTAAGACACTGGAACCACGGCACGACTTTCGAGAACCCGGCGGCCAGCAGGCGTTCGCGGTGTTCTTCGAGGCTGTCGGGCTTCATGACGTTTTCGATGGCGCTGCGCTTCTGGGCGATTTCCAGTTCGCTGTAGCCGTTGGCGCGTTTGAACGCCACGTGCAGATCGGTGAGCAGCGCGTGCTCTTCGGCATCGTTGAAGCGCAGCTTCTCCGAGAGAATCAGCGCGCCGCCGGGCAACAACGATTGGCGAATGCGCGAGAGCAACGCGGTGCGCTGGTCCGGGGCGATGAATTGCAGGGTGAAGTTCAGCGCCACCACCGAGGCCGGTTGAAACTCCAGCGCGAGGATATCGCCCTCGATCACCTCGACTGGCAGCAATTCCTGAAACATCGAATCCTGACCGTTGAGGTATTCCCGGCAACGCTCGACCATCGCCGCCGAGTTATCCACAGCGATCACCCGGCAACCGTCGGTGCGCACATGACGGCGCAGGGCTTGCGTGACTGCGCCGAGCGACGAGCCGAGGTCGTAGAGCACGCTGTTCGGCTGGGCGAACTGCGCCGCGAGCACGCCGAGGTTTTCGACGATGGTCGGGTAACCCGGCACCGAGCGCTTGATCATGTCCGGGAACACCCGCACCACGTCTTCATTGAAGGCGAAGTCAGGCACCTGGGCCAAAGGCTGGGCGAATAGGCGATCGGGTTCTTTGCTCACGGCGGCGTCCGGCGGTGTCGGTGGAAAAGGCCGGCATTTTAGCCAAAGTGGCGCGGGGATGCTTGGGTTGTCTGATAAAGCACCGAGAGGGGTGTAATTTCTCGCCGTCAGGGATATGGCTTTCGCGAGCAGGCTCGCTCCCACAGGGGATCGCGGTGTCCTGTGGGAGCGAGGCTGCTCGCGAAGAGGCCAGCGCGGTTTCCCGCAGTCAGTTCACCGAAATGGCGCAGTCAAAGGTTTCCACCGGCAGCACTTCCGGAGCCCACGGTTGTTGCGAGGTCAGGCGCAAGCGCCCGGTGCCGGCCGCGAAGGCCTGGAAGCGCCAGGTCGAAACCCCCGCTGCGCCCACCACGCCGGCATCTTCCGGATTGCTGTAAACCTCCGGGCTGAGCGCGCGCAACACGCCGCCAGCCGAATCCTGAATCGCCCAGCGGTAGCCGGTGGTCGGGTTGCTTGGCAGGCTGATGATCAGGTTTTGCCCGACGTTGAGCCGCACGGGGCATTCGCTTTGTTTTTCCACAGTCACGTTGTGTTTCGGTTGCGTGGCGCAGGCCGCCAGCAAGGAAAGGGCGAGGGGGAGAAACAGGCGAGTGGGGGACATAAGGTCAGCAGCTCCGGCAGTTACGACGAGCGGCGAGCATAACTGAAGATGAGACAAAGTGTGACAGTCAGGGAGAGTGGTGTTGCAAGAGCTGACGCCTTCGCGAGCAGGCTCGCTCCCACAGGGATAAGCGGTGTCGACAGTTTTTTGTATTCACCGCATCACCGTGTGGGAGCGAGCCTGCTCGCGAAGGCGGTATAGCAATGATCATCAGAAGAGAACCTTCACGTCCGCAAGCTTCTTAACGAAACGCACGGTATCGCCTGTCTCTGCTGATGAAGATATGGGTTGCCTCAGTCAATCCTTGGCCAGGTAAATATCGAAATCTGCGTTGATGTTCAAAATCAACCCGTTGGGTGTTTTGGCTTTTACCAACAAGGTCTTCGCGTGGTAGCGACGTTCATCGGTAACTTCCAGTTCAAGCGTTGCTTCAAGTATGTCCAGGCTCCAATTTATATATCCATCGCCCACGTAGCGCATTTCGCTATATCGCAACAGCGTAAATGGGCTCCCCACACTTGGATAGTGATAGGTTCCAGAAGTGATTTCTTTCTTCAAGTGAACTGAAAATGAGCGCGCATCACTGGTTATATAAGTGTCCTGGTAAACTGTTCCGCTTTGGGTGTTGAAGTTAATGTCTTCCAGAAAAAATGCATCAGTGTAGTTTAGGCCCGAAGAGTGAAATGGAGCTCGTGCAAATGACGTTTCGCCCGGTTCCGCAGAAACAGGAAACGTCGCGTTGAATTCTCCGGTCAGGTTTTGCAATCTCGTGCTTGCTGGAGTTCTTTTAGGCTGCATGCTGCTTGAAACTGTCGGACTGCTGTTGAAGGTCACTAGAACGTCAAAGCGCGACGTGATTTCAAGGATTTCTCCGTTGATCAGCACTTCGAATCGGAGCTCACCAGAGTAACGGCGCCCGTCTTCAGTAATGCTCAACTCAAGTTCAGCCTTGGTCGCCTTGTGAACCACGAAGTTGAAATTGGTGTCGGAGTTTTGAAATTCTCCATAGGTTACCTGGACCACTGAAGCGTCCCGCGGAAATACGTAGGTGCCCGATGCGATCTCTGATTTAAGCGTAATGCCTATGCTTCGATGGTCGCTGGTTGTCGTGGGTAATGGCTGCGTGCCCGAGTTGCTATCAAAGTTCAGATACTCAAGGGATCTGGCCATTCGGTTGTGCACTGTCTGCGAGTGATAGGGATAGCGTGCTTCGCCTGGATCGCCGGGTCTGGTGAATGAAGCTTCGAAGCGTCCGCAAAGGTTATGCATGTAGCGGGTATGAGGCGCGTTGTGATTGTTCATCAGGTACTCACGAGTAGACGACAAATAGAACAATCAGTGTGGGTAGTGCGCATGAAAAAAAGTACTGTCAGAGTTGACAGTACTTTAGATTCCTATGCTTGGATCTGACTGGTTTTAACAGCAGATTCATATAAGCGCTGCGGTACGCCCCGCAGCACTTAAACTCGCGTTAGAACAACACTTTCGCCACATCCGCAAACCGCTTGGCAAAGTGCACGGTAATCCCTTCCTTCAGGTAATCCGGCAATTCCTCAAAGTTACCCCGG
Source organism: Pseudomonas sp. CCNWLW23 (assembly GCF_037095675.1). Lineage (NCBI taxonomy): Bacteria > Pseudomonadati > Pseudomonadota > Gammaproteobacteria > Pseudomonadales > Pseudomonadaceae > Pseudomonas > Pseudomonas sp. CCNWLW23. The sequence goes on from NZ_JBAWKM010000021.1 coordinate 97,101, forward strand.
TTCGGCTCCGGCAGAATCAATTCGAAAATCTTCTGCCGCCGCGCTGCGATCACTTTCTCGCGCACGCCGCCGATTGGCAGTACATGCCCGGTCAGGGTCAGTTCGCCGGTCATCGCCACGCCTTTTTTCGGTGGCTGATTACGCGCGAGGGAGAGCAGGGCGCTGGCCATGGTTACGCCGGCGCTCGGGCCGTCCTTCGGCGTTGCGCCTTCGGGCACGTGCAGGTGGACGAAGGCTTCGTCGAAGAACTTCGCATCACCGCCAAACTGTTTGAGGTGCGAGCTGACGTAGCTGTAGGCGATCTCTGCCGATTCCTTCATCACATCGCCCAGTTGCCCAGTGAGCTTGAAGCCGCGGTTGAGTGTATGAATTCTCGTGGCCTCGATCGGCAAGGTCGCGCCGCCCATGCTGGTCCAGGCCAGGCCGGTAATCACGCCGGTGCCGGACAGCACTTGCTCATTGCGGAATACAGGATGGCCCAGCGAGGCTTCGAGGTCTTTCGGGCCGAGTTTGATCACCGCTTTCGGATCGTCGATCAGCTTCATCACCGCTTTGCGCACCAGTTTGCCCATCTGCTTTTCCAGCTGCCGCACGCCGGCTTCACGGGCATAGCCGTCGATCAAGGCTTTGAGCGCTGTGTCGCTGATGCTCAGGCTGCCTTTTGATACGCCGGCCTTTTCCAGCAGTTTCGGCCACAGGTGACGCTTGGCAATGGCAACTTTTTCTTCGGTGATGTAGCCGGACAGGCGAATCACTTCCATCCGGTCCAGCAACGGGCCGGGGATCGAGTCGAGGGTGTTGGCGGTGCAGACGAACAGCACCTTCGACAGATCCATGCGCAGGTCGAGGTAGTGGTCGAGGAATTCGACGTTCTGCTCAGGATCGAGAGTTTCCAGCAGCGCCGAGGCCGGGTCGCCCTGGTAGCTCTGGCCCATCTTGTCGATCTCGTCGAGCATGATCACCGGGTTCATCACTTCGACGTCTTTCAACGCCTGCACCAGTTTGCCCGGCTGCGCGCCGATGTAGGTGCGGCGGTGGCCCTTGATCTCGGCTTCGTCGCGCATGCCGCCGACGCTGAAGCGGTAGAACGGCCGGCCGAGGGATTCGGCGATGGATTTGCCAACGCTGGTCTTACCCACGCCTGGCGGGCCGACCAGCAACACGATCGAGCCGCTGATTTCGCCTTTATAGGCACCAACGGCGAGGAATTCGAGGATGCGATCCTTGATGTCGTCCAGACCGGCGTGATGCTTGTCGAGGATTTTGCGCGCGTGCTTGAGGTCGAGTTTGTCCTCGCCGTACACGCCCCACGGCACCGATGTTGCCCAGTCCAGATAATTGCGCGTGACCGCGTACTCCGGCGAGCCGGTTTCGAGGATCGACAGTTTGTGGGTTTCTTCTTCGAGGCGTTTCTGCACCTGCGCCGGCAGGGTTTTGCCTTCGAGACGCTGCTGGAACTGTTCGAGGTCGGCGCTGCGGTCGTCCTTGGTCAGGCCGAGTTCCTGCTGGATGACCTTGAGCTGTTCCTTGAGGAAAAACTCACGCTGATGCTCGCCGATCTTGCGGTTAACTTCAGCGGAAATCTCTTTTTGCAGACGCGCTACTTCGACTTCCTTGCGCAGCATCGGCAGGACTTTCTCCATGCGCTTGAGCATCGGCACGCAGTCGAGCACTTCTTGCAGCTCGGGACCGGTCGCCGAGGTCAGGGCGGCGGCGAAGTCGGTCAGCGGCGACGGATCGTTGGGGCTGAAGCGGTTGAGGTAGTTCTTCAGCTCTTCGCTGTACAGCGGGTTGAGCGGCAGCAGCTCCTTGATCGCATTGATCAGCGCCATGCCGTAGGCCTTGACCTCGTCGGTCGGCTCGGTGGGCTGGTGCGGGTATTCGACTTCGACCAGGTACGGCGGGCGATGGTGTTTGAGCCAGGTCTTGATGCGCACGCGGCTCAGGCCCTGGGCGACGAATTGCAGTTTGCCGTTTTCGCGGCTGGCGTGGTGAACCTTGACCAGCGTGCCGTATTCGGGGAGAGCGCCGGTGTCGAAATGGCGCGGGTCTTCCTGGGGCGTGTCCATGAAGAACAGGGCCAGGGAGTGGTGTTCGGATTTGCTGACCAGTTCGAGGGTTTCGGCCCACGGCTCTTCATTGACGATGACCGGCAGGACCTGAGCCGGGAAGAACGGACGGTTGTGGATCGGGATGATGTAGACCTTGTCCGGCAGGTTTTGCCCGGGCAGTGCCAGGCCGGTGCCGGAGGAGGTGTGTTCGATGTGGTCGGTTTCGTAATCGTCGTGATTGTCCGGGCGATCTTGCTGGTCGGTCATGGGGCACCTGCGCAATGGGGTATGGGGTCTTAGATGGGGCAGGGGTGGGGTGGTTTCAATGGGGCGGGTGTGTTTCTGCGTTTGTGTTCAGGTTTGCAAAGTTTTTGACCTTGTTAACTTTGGCGGGCTTTGGGCGGTGGCGAGATCCTTCAGGTCGGCACGGGTGCCTATTGGAATCTAACAATGTCTGTGCATAAATAGCGAAAAACGCTAGTGTTGGTTAGCTTTAACTATTAAATGTGTTGTGATGGATCCCTATCGTAATCCGTTCGCCCCCGGGGCTGGTTTTCCCCCACCTGAGCTTGCTGGCCGAGATGCTGTTCTCGGAATGGCTCGGATTTCCTGCGGCCGAGCAGTGAGGGGCAAACCTGCACGGTCGCTGATGCTCCTTGGCCTTCGTGGAGTCGGCAAGACGGTACTCCTGAATGAGATCGGCAATATCGCCAGACAAGAGGGGATGCTCGTTTCCCAGCTCGAAGCTCCGGAGAAAAATACACTTCCCACTCTTCTTTACCCTGAACTGCGACGCGTAATGCGTTCACTTTCCGGATTCGAAGGAGCAAAGCAAATTGCCAGCCGGGGTATGAGCGCCCTGCGCAATTTTGCCTCGATATTTAAAATCGACATCGGTGGCGTTGAGGTAGGCGTTGAGGGTGAAGAACCTGGGCTCGCTGATAGCGGCGATTTGCAACATGATCTTCCAGACCTGTTCGGTGTGATTGGCGAGGGCGCTAAAGCCGCTGGCAAGGGATGGGTGCTGCTCATCGACGAGGTTCAGTACCTCTCGGAAGGCGATCTGTCGGCACTTATCGTTGCGATGCATCGAATGGCCCAGCGCGGGTTGCCTGTGGTTTTGGTTGGGGCAGGACTACCACAGGTTGCCAAATTGGCTGGTGAGGCGAAGTCCTATGCAGAGCGACTTTTCCTCTACCCGCCTGTAGGCGCGCTGGACGAAGAAGCAGCAAAACTTGCTGTTCGAAAACCCGTCGAGGAGGAGGAGCAGACGATCGAAGACGCTGCCCTCCAAGCGATTGTCGCGCGAACGAGGGGCTATCCGTTTTTTCTGCAGGAATGGGGTTCCACTTCATGGGATGTTGCTGCCGGCCCCATGATCACGCTCGCTGATGTCGAACGCGCTTATCCAGAGACTATCGCCGGACTCGATGCCGGCTTCTTCAAGGTTCGTTATGACCGGCTTACCAAAGCCGAGATCCAGTTTGTGATGGCGATGGCCGCCCTTGGTGATGGGCCCTATCCTATGGCAGGTATCGCCAAGGTGATGGAGCGTGATCAATCATCGTTAGGCCCGGCCCGGGCCAATATCATTTCCAAAGGTATGATCTACAGCACCGACCATGGTTACCTTGATTTCACCGTTCCTCTTTTCGCGGAATACCTTCGCCGTCGTGGCGAATGAAAATCAGTGGTAGCGCCTTATGTAGTCAGCCGCCGAATTCTTTCCGAAAGTTCTGCCCCGCTTACCTGCCGGTACGCATGGATCAAGAGCATGGGCAGTACTCGATCTTGCGCTCATTGTGGAGCTGCCGAAGGCTGCGATCTTTTGATTTTGATTTTGTGTGGGAGCGAGCCTGCTCGCGAAGGCGGCCTGAATTTGACTAGGTTCCTGGAGTGAATGTAGGTTCTGACCAACGTTTGTATTGATGTCGTATATAGCCCGATCAGGATTCGGATTCGAGAAAGCTCATACCCGGGACGGTAATTTCACTATTGATTTTGATACGCAAGCTGATCATTACAAGATGTCTTTCCATGCGGTTGTTAATGATCCAGTCGCCGGCGACATAGACATTCTCGGGAGCTTTGACCTGCGTATGTAGTAGATATCCTGCAGCCTCGATGTATTGCAACCCGTGGCAGACGTCAGTCCTCTATCAATACGCTCCGCTCGGAGTGTTCCTCGTGCCTGAGGTGTATTGGCAACTGACGATCCTTGACTCGTTGTATCGATACAAGGCAGCCAGTCTGGATTTTTCGCAAACATCCATGACCTGCTCAAATTGCTCGGCAGTTGCCTCGACGCGCCACTGTAGCGTTTGGCCTGTCTGACAATTGGATGCGCCAGGCGTGATGTTCATGGATTTCAATTCATTGAGCGCTGCACTACAGTCTTTTGCCTGCTCTGCGTTATTGTCAGCCTGCGCAGGGATCCAGGCACTGAGTGCGAACATGGCAGCCGGCAGGGCGATACGCAGTTTCGAATAAAGGCTCATACAGAAGGTCCCCACAACCAGCGTTGTCAGATCGGCCACGTCAGTCCCTGAACCACAAAGAATCCATTGCAGGTGAGTTCCCGCGTGTCATTCGTGTGCTGTGCTTTGCCGGAAAATTTGTAATCTTTGAGGTCGTATCGGTACACCAAGTTACTGATTTGGGTTACCGCGATAATTGAAGAAGTTGTCGTTTCAAATTCATAGGGACGAGGATCGGCTCGATCTATGACAATCGTTTCTGAATAGCGCAAAGGGGAAGGATCCTGCGGGTAGCGAAGCGAGATGGAGATGATTCGCGCGCCCGACAAGCCGTCGTTGTGGCGAAAAGAAAAGTCGTATCCCCCTAATGCGTTGATGGAAATGGATGTGCTTGAAGTGCTGTAGCTGGTCAAGTCCAGATAATTACCGCTGATGGTGCCTTTGACATCAGTTTCAATAGAGCCGAACGCGAAGACGGCGTTGGGTACGTTTGGGTTTGCCATGAGAGCTGCCTCTGTATGATCCGAATAATGAAGAGGCAAGTCTGGGTAAAAGCGTGAACGCTGTGAACTGTAATACCTGACAGTTTTTTATTCTTGTTCGCGATAGTTATTCAGGCACAGCGCATTTTCCGAACGCTACCGACCCGCCTGTCGGAAAACTCCGGCGCATTGATCAGCGCCTGCAGGACGAACCTGTTCACAACCGCTTCCACAGGTTTATTCATTGCCTGCCAGGTTGCGCTCACAAAAAAAGGCGATGTCCCTCACGGAACATCGCCTTTTCATTACCGCCAGCTAACGCTTATTCCGGCAGCTTGTACGCAATGATGTAGTCACCCATCTTGGTGCCCAGCGAGCCGTGACCGCCAACAACGAGCAGCACGTATTGCTTGCCGTCCTTGCCGGTGTAGGTCATCGGAGTCGCTTGGCCGCCTGCTGGCAGGCGCGATTTCCACAGCTCTTTACCGGTATTCACGTCATAGGCGCGCAGGTACTGGTCGAGGGTGCCGCTGAGGAAGCCGACGCCGCCGGCGGTAACCATCGAGCCGCCCATGCTCGGTACGCCGAGGGTGAAGCCGATCGGGATTGGCGAGCTGTCGCGGCTGGTGCCGTTCTTGCGTTTCCACACGACTTTGCCGGTGGTCAGGTCGATACCGGCGACGTAGCCCCAGGCCGGGGCCTGGCACGGTACGCCCAGTGGCGACATGAACGGGTGCATGATCACCGCGTATGGCGCGCCGGTGTTCGGCTGCACGCCCGAGGTTTCGCTCTCGCGCTTGCTGCCGGCTTCGACTTGCTCGCGTGGGACCATTTTCGAGACGAAGGCCATGTAGTTCGGGCTGGTGAACAGCAGCTGGCGAACCGGATCGACCGAGACGCCGCCCCAGTTGAACACGCCGACGTTACCCGGATAGATCAGGCTGCCCTGTTCCGATGGCGGGGTGTATTGGCCTTCGTAACGCAGTTCCTTGAATTGGATACGGCACAGCATCTGGTCGAACGGGCTGGCGCCCCACATGGCTTTTTCGGTCAGTTCCGGGGCCAGCAGGTTGAGGTCCGAACGGGCCTGGGTCGGTGCGGTGTGGTCGCCTTTGACAGCGCCTTGCGGTACCGGGATTTCCTTGATCGGAATGATCGGCGTGCCGTCACGACGGTCGAGGACGTACAGGCTGCCCTGTTTGGTCGGGGCGATCAGCGCAGGTTTCACGCCGTCGGCGGTTTTCATGTCGAGCAGGGTAGGCTGGCTGCCGACGTCCATATCCCACAGGTCATGGTGGGTGAACTGGTAGTTCCAGCGCACTTTACCGGTGGCCAGGTCCAGGGCAACGAGGCCGGCGCTGAATTTCTCGGCGCCCGGGGTGCGGTTGCCGCCCCATTGGTCCGGGGTCTGGTTGCCCAGTGGCAGGTAGACCATGCCGAGTTTTTCATCGACGCTGGCCAGCGACCACATGTTCGCCGAGTTGCGGCTGTAGGTTTCGCCCGGGGCCAGAGGCTCAGTGGCGTCCGGCTTGTCGCTGTCCCAGTTCCACACCAGGTGACCGTCGCGCACGTCGAAGGCGCGGATCACGCCCGATGGCTCATTGGTCGATTCGTTGTCGGTAACGTGACCGCCCATGATCACCAGATCACGGGTAATCGCCGCTGGCGAGGTGGAGTAATAGCCACCAGCGGTGAACGGGCCGATGCCTTGGGTCAGGTCGACCACGCCGTTGGTGCCGAAGCCTTCGCAGATCTTGCCGGTGTCGGCGTTCAACGCAATCAGGCGGGCATCAGCGGTTGGCAGGTACAGACGACGCGGGCAGGCCTGAGCAACGGCCTGGCCGGCTTCGGAGATGACAGCGGAACCGGCGTTTTCAGACTTGGCATAGGCGGCTTCGTCGTAATACGAAACGCCACGGCAAGTCATGTGGGCGAAGCCCTTGAAGCCGACCGGGCTCTTGATCTGTGGATCGAAGCGCCAGATTTCCTTGCCGGTGTCCGGGTCCAGCGCCAGCACTTTGCTGTGCGCGGTGCAGGCGTAGACCATGCCGTTGGCTTTGAGCGGGGTGTTTTCGTTGGTCAGCTCGACCGGGTCATCGGCAGTTGGCAGGTCGCCGGTCTGGATGCGCCAGGCTTCCTGCAACTTACCGACGTTTTCCGGGGTGATCTGCTTGAGCGGCGAGTAGCGGTCACCGAACTCGGTGCGACCGTACGCTTGCCAGTCGCCATCCGGCATGGCCGGTGCGGTGCTGGTCATGTCCGCGCTGTCGCGGCCCAGTTCGCCGAAGGTTTCGCCCGGGTGGGTGAAGAGGCTGGCCAGAGCGGTAACGCCGGCCAGGATCACAGCGACGGTCAGGCCGCCAGTGCCGATTTTCGCCGGGCCGTTGAGCAGCAGCGGACGACGGAACCATGGCAGCAGCATCACGAAGCCGAGGACAAACCACAGCGCCAGACGCGGCACCAGTTGCCACCAGTCCAGACCGACTTCCCACAATGCCCACACCGTGCTGGCAAACAGCACGATGGCGTACAGGCCCAGCGCCGCGCGGCGGCGCATCAGCAGCAGAATGCCGCTCAGGGCGATGCCGATACCGGCCAGCAGATAGTAAAGCGAGCCGCCGAGCATGCTCAGCTTGACTCCCCCGGCCAGCATGGCCAGGCCCATCAGTAGAAGCAGGATGCCGAGCAGGCCCGGTAGCAGACGGCCCCGACTCGAAGCACTTTCGGTGCTCATAGTGTGATTCTCCGTGACGTTTATGTAGTCCCGCGCTGTAGTCACTTTAGATGACGATTTGGCGCAGGCATGGTTCAGATAAAAACTTGTTCGGCTAACGAAATGCATTCCTGTGGGAGCGAGCCTGCTCGCGAAAGCGGTGTATCAGGCAACGCTGCAGCGACTGACAGGCCGCCTTCGCGAGCAGGCTCGCTCCCACAGGGGGTAGCGGTGATCTTTAGAACGACGACTGGATCTTGATCCCGCCGATCAGGGCGTCGTCGACGTCGTTCACGCCACCGGGGTGGCGGATGTATTGCAGGTTCGGGCGTACGGTCAGCCAGTTGGTCACGTGCACGCCGTAATACAGCTCGGCGCTGTATTCGGTGTCCTGCGGTGGCAGGAACGCCGGATTGTCGTAGTCGTAGACAGCATTGGCGCGGTTAGTCATTTCGGCGTTCTTGCGATAGGCCGGGTTGACGTGCACACGAGCGAGGGCAAAACCGATGTCGTCCTTGGCGCGGGCATCGAACGGACCTTTGTAGGTCAGGCCGGCCTGCACGTAGTTGTCGATGGCGTTGGTTTTCTTGTCATGCATCGTCGCGTTGGCGAACAGGCTCAAACCGCGCGAGTGGTCGCTGGCGATGCTGGTGACCTGCTGCTGCACGCCCAGCCATACGCCGTGCTTGCTCGACGCGCTGCGGTAGGCTTCGCCGCTCAGCGCTGCCGGTTGGTCATTGCGGTCTTTATATACGTCAGAAGCCTTGGCATTGCTGTAGTAGTAACCGGCGCGGTATTCGCCCGGCAGGCCGTTGAGCTTCGGCGTCCACACCAGTTCGACCGGCAGGATCGCGCCCTGGGTGCCGCTGCCGCTGAGTTTGAAACCGTTGCCGCGATCGAGGTTCGACGGGTTCTGCTCGTAGGCGCCGATCTGCGCATACAGCTCGGGCGTCAGGTGATATTTGACCCGCAGCGCCCACTGGCTGACCGGCCAGTTGTACCAGATGCCGCCGACCCAGTTGCCGACCTGCGAGCCGCAGAAAGCGAGGTTCTGGAAGTCACAAGGGAAGCTGTTGAAGTCTTCGCCTTCGCCGAAGCGGCCGACCTTGATGTCGAGTTTCTGATCGAAGAATTTCTGCTGGTACCACATCTGCGTCAGGCGCGTGGTCTGGCCACGGCCCCAGACTTCCTGGGCGGAAGTGAAGCCGCCAACGCGTGGATCGTTGATGCGGTCGTTGCTGATGTTGTTGCCGCTGCGTTTGGTGATGGTCAGTTGAAATTCGGCGTCGTTCCAACCGAGGATCTTCTGCAGATCCAGATGGGTGCCGAGGCCGAACTGGTCGCTGTAGCGGGCAGTGCGGTCGTGGTCGTAACCGCCGTGCAGGTTGCTGCCCATTTCGCCGGTGTAATCGAGTTTGAAGTCGTAGCCTTTTTCCGCAAGTTCTGTGCGCGTGCCGTTCCAGTCACCGAGCATGTACGGTGATTCACTGTCGAAGGCCGGCGCCGCGTGGGCACAGGTCGCCAAGCCAAGGGCGGTGCAGCCGCCAAGGGTGCGCAGGACAGAGATAGCGCTGTCTCGGGAGAAGGAAAAGTCAGGCATGAAGAAGTCTTTTTTTGATGTTTTTCGAGTGCAGGCCGAGCGCTTCAGATTGTCGCAGGCAGTGAAGCGTTTCAGCGGAAGGGCGGCAGGATAATGATCTGTAACAAATTGAGAAAGCGCTTTTGCAGACATGCAGCGTTTCGGATTCGGTAACAGTGCGGCAAACGGGCGCATTGTGAGTCGGGCCACAGCCTGCGATCTTCCCGGGTTGGCCTACATTTGAAGACAGGCCTTCCACCCGCTCTGCCCCTCGGCTAAGGTGCGCGGCTTCTGCATATCACTTCGCCCAAAGGCCCGGCATGAACGAACAATCCCCCGATCCGCTGCACGGCGTGACCCTCGAACAGATCCTCAACGCACTGGTGACTCACTACGAGTGGTCGGGTCTGGCCGAGCGTATCGATATCCGTTGCTTCAAAAGCGATCCGAGCATCAAATCGAGCCTGACCTTCCTGCGTAAAACCCCGTGGGCGCGGGAAAAGGTCGAGCGCCTGTACGTGAAGCTGATGCGCACCAAGCGACCGCTCTAAGATGGACAGCGCGAGGCGCCGACGCCTGATCACCGGCCTGGCCGTGCTGGGCTGGGCCGGATTGACGATTCAGCTGTACCTGATCTTCTTCGCACGATTGAGCATCGGCGCCAGCCTGCTGGGCGGGCTGGTGAGTTTCTTCAGCTACTTCACCATATTGACCAACACCCTGGTGGCGACGGTGCTGACCTGCGCGGTCGCCGAGCGCGAATCCGCCGCGCGGCGCTGGTTTCTGCAACCGTGGGTCAGCAGCGGGATCGCGGTGAGCATCGCCGTCGTCGGTCTGGCCTACAGCATCCTGCTGCGGCACTTGTGGCACCCCGAAGGCTGGCAGTTTGTTGCCGATGAGTTGCTCCACGACGTCATGCCATTGCTGTTTCTTGGCTATTGGTGGTGCTGCGTCCCCAAAGGCACGTTGCGCTTGTGGCACTTGCCGCTGTGGCTGATCTATCCGCTGGTGTATTTCATCTACGCCTTGCTGCGCGGGCATCTGCTTGGCGCCTATGCGTATCCGTTCATTGATGTGGCGGTGTTGGGATATCCACAGGTGCTGGCGAATGCCGGGGGGATATTGGTGGGGTTTGTGTTGGTGGGTCTGCTGATTATCGGTCTCGACCGCAGATTGTCCGCACGAAGTTGATATCCAGTGTGGGAGCGAGCTTGCTCGCGAATGCGGTGTATCAGTTTGCATGGATGTTGACTGACACACCGCTTTCGCGAGCAAGCTCGTTCCCACAGGGGAATTGTGGTCAGAGGAAAATCACTCCTCGTCAGAGCCTTCCGCGCGCCAGTAGCCGACAGCCTTGATGAACTGTTCATCGAGCCCATGCTCATCGATCAGCACCCGGCGGATCTGCCGTGAGACCTTGGTCTCGGTCGCCACCCACGCGTACAGATTGCCCTTGGGCACCTGTAATTGCTTGACGGTAGCCAGCAGGTTGTCCTTGCCACCTTCACGCAGCACCCAGATCACATTGAACTGCGCCGCGCTTTCCAGCACTTGCTGCTCGGCACCGTTTTCCACTTCGATCACCACGAGTGCCCGGCGATTTGCCGCCAGACCTTCGAGGCGGCGGGCGATGGCGGGGAGGGCGGTTTCGTCGCCGATCAGCAGGTAGCTGTCAAAGATGTCCGGCACGATCATCGAACCGCGTGGCCCGCCGATATGCAGGAACTGCCCCGGTTGCGCCTGCTCGGCCCAGGTCGAGGCAGGGCCGTCGCCGTGCAGGACGAAATCGATGTCCAGCTCCATTTTTTCCAGATCGTAACGACGCGGCGTGTAGTCGCGCATCTCGGGCATCGGCCCGTTGTCCTTGCCGGCGCCGAGTTGCAGGGTTTCCAGCGCGGCGGCCTGTTCGGCGTTCTGCGGGAACAGCAGTTTGACGTGATCGTCCGTGCCCAGGCTGATGAACCCGGCCAGTTCCGGCCCGCCGAGGGTGATGCGGCGCATGCGCGGGGTCAGGTCGGTGACGCGCAGCACTTCAAGCTTGCGCCGTTTGATTTCGTGCATCACGCGGTGAATGGTTTGAGTATCGACTGCAGTCATTCGGCTTTCTCCGTGGCAGGTTGAACGGCAGGGCCGTCGACGATGGCTTTGGCGGTGTCGTTGAGCAGGTCGCGCACGCGCAGGATTTCCTCGGCGCTCCAGCGCCCGTGGTGCAGTTGCAGGGCATGACGCAGGTTGTGCACCGCTTCGTGGATTTCCGGCGGGCGATCATGGCCGCGCAGCGAGCGCTTGCTGACGTCGATGCGCATGCGGACGCCGTCGAGCGCCACCGCTTGTTCACTTAAAGACAAACGACCGGCGTCGGTGACGCTGTAACGCTTTTTGCCGGCCTCGGCATCACCGGCGATCAGGTCGCTTTCTTCCAGAAAGGTCAGGGTCGGGTAGATCACCCCGGGGCTGGGGCTGTAGGCGCCGTCGAACATGCCTTCGATCTGGCGGATCAGGTCGTAACCGTGGCAGGGCTGCTCGGCGATCAGCGCCAGCAACAGCAATTTCAAGTCGCCGGGGGCAAAGACTCGCGGGCCGCGGCCGCCGCGTTCGCGACCGGGGCGCTTCTCGAAGCCGTCGCGGCCATCGCCATGCTCGCGGTGGGGGGAATGATGGTCTCTCATTTCGCTTCTCTCTCGTCGTATTTAGATACAACTTAAGATATATCTTAAGCGCTGTGCAAGACGTTTTTAGCCTCTGGCGCCGCTCGACGGACGAGCGGTCGGCGTGAAAAAAGCCACAAAACTCTTCCCGATCAAAAAATAAAAAGGGGTGACCTTAAAGTTAAAGTTATCGCTCTAGTTGTGCTTGAGTATATATTCTAATTTCTCGCAAGTTGCCGCGTTAAAGCGGTTAAGTTGCTGTATGGTTTTTTGCCTGTAACTGTGTGTAGGGCGCAACTTACAGCGAATGTTGCAAGTATCTGTTTTTTGTTCTTTTTTCTGGCGGGGTGTGGGGTTGTTTAACTACGAGTTTGTCGGAAGTTGCCTGCTTACATTCCAGAGGCAACAGTCGATGATGCCCGGCATTGAAAGTTCAAGTTGCTTCAGCGGTCGACGAGCAAAAGGTTATGAACTTTCAATGACACCCCCTTATATAAAGCAAACAGGTACTGAACGATGTTCAAGAAATTCGCAATCGCTGCTCCACTGGCTCTTCTGGCAATGTCCTCCACTGCCTTCGCTGCGGGCGAGGCGTCGCACTCCATCAGTCTTGTCGCCACAGTGCCAACCACCAGCTTCTTTGTGGTGCCGGTCGACCCTGATCTGGTCAACAAGGACCAGGACATGAGCTACAACCCTGCCACTGGCAAGATGACCGAGGTCAAAGGTTACTTCGACGTACGTAACACTGACGGCTCCGTTCACGCCAGCCTCAATGGCATCCCTATGCTGCAATCGGGTGTCGATCAGATTGCCCTGGACGTTGAATTCAACGGCAAGATTCTTACCCAAGTGCCACAAATGGTTGTGGGTGAAGATGAATCCGACAGTAGCTACCGCGCATTGCTGAAAATCGCTCCGCGTGCCAGCTCCACATACGCGCCGGGTGATTACACCGGAACTATTGCAATGGTTTTCGATGCGGTACCTCCGGTCGGTTCGCGCTGATCGCATGATCGCCTGCTAGACGCCCACCTTCACCGTGGGTTTGACCGGCGGGGCAAACATCCGTGTTTGCCCCGACGGACTTTCATTGTCTGAAAATCAGAGTACGAGTTCATGTTCCCGATGACACCCATCGCGGCTGCGCTTGCGCTGTTGTTCTGTGCCAGCGCAGTCATGGCTTCCGACGCCACCGGTACCACGCCACGCAGTTTGCTGGCGCAGGCCAAAGGCTTGCCGGCGGATTTCGAGGAGCATTTTTTCGATGTACCGCTGGCGGTGCGGGTCGAAGTCGATCAGCAGCCGCTGGGCGAAGCCATGGTGGTGCTGTCGCGAGATGACCGCATCACGCTTCTCGAATTCACCGATACCAGCGAAAACCGCTTTGGCCCGGCCGAGCGGGAAAAGTGGGCGAGCTACCTCAAACCCGGTGTGCCTCTGGGCGCGTGCCGCGGTTCGTGTCCCGATCAGTTTCTGGCGGTGCACTACAACCTGCAAAGTTCGCTGGTTTCGATCCTCACTGAAAATGCCGAGCGCGATGTTCAGGCCAAGCGTTATTACGAGCAACCCGACGGCGGCAGTCGTGGCCTGATGGTGCGCAATCAACTCAATCTCAATGGCGGCCAGGATCAGGATCTGGGTGGGCGCTTCGGCCTGGAAGCCAGTTCCAGTCTGGGCAACTGGAGCCAGACCCTCAACCTGCAAATGGCCCGGCTCGGCGGTCCTGATACCAAGCTGTATCACGCCGTGCATGAACTGCACACCCAGCGCGAACTGCAAGGCAGTTTCTTTCGCCTGGGCTATTTCACCCCCAATTCCGAAGGGCTGATGCGTCAGCCGCGCACGTTCGGCACCAGCCCCGACACCGCTGTAGGCCTCATGTATGGCAGCTCCGACAGCCTGGCGATCAACACGCCGATGCCGAGCGTGTATCCGATCTACGTGACCGCCAATCGTCAGGGGGCGGTGGAAATCTGGCGCAATGGTTTGCTGATCAACACGCAATCGGTGCCCGCCGGTCTGCAGTCGCTCGATACGCGGCCGCTGCCGGGTGGCATTTACGAAGTGGAGGTTCGCCTGATCGAGGACGGCCAGATCACCTCCACCACTCAGGAACTGGTCTACAAGCCGAGCAACTGGCGCAACCTCGATGAGCGCTGGCGCTACAACCTATTTGCCGGCGAAGAAAGCAAACTGTTGAGTAATTGGGACAAGCAAAGCAGTGGCAGCCCGACCGCCGGTGCATCGCTCAACTATCTGTTGCATCCGCGGGTGATTCTCGGCGCCTCGGCGCGGCAGATTCGCGAAAAGCTGCAGTACGGCACATCCATCGACTGGACGCTGGCCAACCACCTCAGCCTGTATGCCAATGTCTACAAGACCGAGGATTACGGCACCGGTCTGGATCTGCAAAGCCTTTACAACTACGGCGCGGGCAGTCTGGTGATCAGCCACAACCGCAGCTGGCTCGACACCACCAACACCTACGAAACGCTGCCCGACGGCACACGCGTTCGTCCGCGTAACGTGTTCGTCGGCCAGACCAGCAATTCATCGCTGGCGCTCAATCATCGGGTGAGCAGCAAGAGTTCGGTCAATGCCCGGGTGTCGCACAGCGAAGGCAATGTCGAAGGCATAGGCCTGGATCTGGGCTGGACCCAGCGCACTGTGCTGCTGGGCAGTGATGCCAGTTGGCGCCTGTCGGTCTTTGATCGCCCGGGCAGTTTCAGCAGCGGCGATGCGCGCAATCGCGGGATCGATCTGAGCATCAATCTGGCGCTCGGCGCGCCCGGTCAACAGCTCACCGGCAGCATCGGCTCACGCACCGCCCGTGATGGCAAACGTGACAACAACGCCTCGCTCGGCTGGCGCAAGGATTTCAAGGATCACGTGCTGCAAAGCGTCTCGGTCACGGCGCTCACCGATACCTACGGCCTCGGCATGTCGAGCCTGGCCAATTTCCGCACCGATGCGGTCAACGGCGATGGCTTTATTCAACGCTCGTCCTACAACGGCAATTTCACCGGCGGCCTCAACCTCGACAGCACGCTGGTGGTCGGTGGCGAGCAGATGCTCATGACCAATCACAGCGAAGTGCGCGGCGCCGGAATGATTGTCGATGTCGAATCGGACATCGACGACATCGTCCTGCGCGCGGACGACTATAGCGGGAGCAGCGCTGCCTTGAAGCCGGGGCGCAATTTCATCCCGATAACGGCCTATCAGAACAGCTCCGTGAGCTTCGACTTCGAGGGCAATAACGTGCCCGCAGCGACCATCGAGCCGGCGCGCACTCGCTATCACCTGAACAAGGGCGGGGTGGAGTACCGCAAGATCCGTGTGATGAAAACCCTGACAGTGCTCGGTCGCCTGATCGATGAAGCAGGGCAGCCGCTCAAGGGCCATCATGTGATCAACCATGCCAGCCGTGGCGTCACCGAGGTCGACGGGTTCTTTTCAATGGAGATGAACGCCGGTTCGCCGACCCTCGAAATCCGTCGCGATAATCGCTTGCTGTGTCAGTTCCGCCTCGATGCCAACCAGTACCGCAGTGAAAACAACGTCCTGATGATAGGCGATCTGCGCTGCACGCCAGACACCGTGGCCGACGTCGGTGTCACCGCGCAGAAGGCGGGCTGAACCGATGACCAAGTCCACATTTGGGCGACACGCGCACCAGCAATATCAGCGCTATCCGGGAAGCCGACGTATGAACGTGCACGCCGGCGCCTTGTTCCTTTTTTCATGGAGTTGAAGTGATGAACCGTGGTTTTTTGCTGGGCGTGCTCAGCGTGTTTTGCCTGACGGCGCAGGCCGGGCCGCAGATCAATGTCGGTACGGTGTACGACTATATGGATGGCGACAAGAGCACCTATCTGAAACGGGTGTTCAACAGCGGGGATGCCACCGCGTTCGTCAAGGTAAACGTTCTGGAGATTGTCTACGACGCCGACGGCACGCCGAAGGAAATCCCGGTTGAGAACGCTGCCGACGGCGCTTCGCGCAACGGCCTGATGGCCAGCCCGGCGCGGCTGATCGTCCCGGCCGAGGGCATGCAGGGCACCCGCTTGCTGTACATGGGTGAACGCGATCGCGAGCGTTACTTCCGCGTGCGCTTCGTGCCGGTGGTGCCGGAAAAGGAAGACGAGTTCGCTGTCAGCCAGGAAGAACGGGAAGACTACAAAAAGGCACTGACGGCCGGGGTCAACGTGATGACCGGTTTCGGCACGGTGTTCTTCGTACGGCCCAGGGAAACCCGGTTTGCCACGACGATCAATGAAACCGACAGCCGCTACGAACTGCGCAATGACGGCAACACCGTGGTGATTGTCGACGAGTTCAGAGACTGCTCGTTGAGCGACGAAACCGACTGCGGTGTGACCACCAAACACCATGTGCTGGCGGGCAAGACGTTCGCTTTCGACAAGGAGAAGGGCCGTGGGTACCGCTTCTTCCTGATCGAAGGCAGCGAGAAGAAGAACCTGACGGTCAGCAGCCGCTAGGTCTGCTTTTCATTGACGCAACGGGTAACCAACATGATCAAGCAATGCTCCGTCGTCGCGCTGATAGCCGCGGCGGCCCTGGCCAGCGATGCGGCCTGGGCGGCTCGGGAAGCACACACGTTCGAAGTGACAGTGGAAGTGCCAAACCGTTCGTTCTACATCATTCCCGCGGTGCCGGACTGGATTCACCGACCGCAGCGGCTCGACTGGAATCACTCGACCTCAAGCCTGAGCAGTGTGCGCAAGTACTTTGATGTGCGTCATGACACCAGTGCGATTGAAGCGCGGCTGGAATCCGCACCCTACCTTTCGAACGGTCGGCCGGCAGACGATATCAGTCTGCGCGTGACCTTTAACAAGGTGGAGCTGAGCGCCGAGATGGCGCCGCGCGAGGTGGTGTCGCAGGCCGAGGCCGCTGCGGGGACACGGGTGCTGTTGCAGATCGACCCGATCAGCCCGGAGGGCGGCTACCGCCCCGGGGATTACGCCGGCAACGTGCTGTTGCTGTTCAGTGCCCGAGCGCCTGGCGAGTGAGATGGCTCGCGCAATGCTGGTATCGAAGTATTTTCTGGAGACCACCCATGATTTTTTCTAGCGCCCCGGGCATCCGCCCATGGATCGGATTGCTGTTGACGTTGTTCAGCGCTGCGGCAGTGGCCGAAGTGCACAACATTGATGCCACCTTCGAGCCGGACTTTGCCAATCCGCAAAAAAATCAGTTCAAGAATCAGACCCCATCCCAGGGTTTCTGCCGTCAGGTACCGGCAACGTGCGAGTCTTTGGGGCTGTTCAGCCTGATCGCGCAAATTCCGTTCGCCGCCAATGCACCGATTCAGGCCAACCACGCCGATCCGCGCCAGGGTGGCATGGCCAAAGTGCCGTCCGACTGGAGGACTGTTTCGGTGACCAACGCTGCCGGTGATAGCCACGTTGTCGAGGTGAGAATCGCCGGTGTTGGTCACGAGGCGGGCTTCCCGTTGTCGGTCGTCGAGCTGACCGGAGGCGGCTGGTGGGATGACTTGTGGGAGGGCGGCGGCTGGGTCTACGCTCCGCCACCGTGTCTGAGTGTCGGTACCCATACAGCGGGATATCATGGTTACAACAGCTTCTGGAGAGTTCCGGAAGGGGCGGGGGCCTGCGCCAAGAAAGCTCAGTTCGATATACCGCTTGGCATGAGCTATCAATATTTCGTCTTTGCCTACGAACTGCGCACGCCGGATCCGCTGAAAATGGACGCTGGCGACTACACCGGTGCCATTACCTACACCGTCGGTCCGAACATGGATTTCGACATGGGCGATGTGATGATCCCGAACGACTCGATTCTGACCCTCAATTTCAATCTGAGGGTTACGCACACCATGAAGGTCGATATTCCTCCCGGCGGCAACCGCGTGGCGCTGCAACCGGTGGGCGGTTGGCAGTCGTGGCTGAACGAGGGCCGCAAGCCGACCCGGCTGATGCGTGACCAGACGTTCAATATCTCGGCCTCGAGCCGCTTCAAGATGAACATCGAGTGCCAGTACTTCTTCGTCAACGACTGCTTGATACGGGAATCGGGCACCGGCCATGCGGTACCACTGGAAGTCAGCGTCAGCCTGCCCAACGGGCTGACCGATGGCGCCGGACAAGCGGTCAATCGCCGGCGATTGCTGCGCGATGGCACGGGCACCGAGTTGTTTCAGCCGAGCTTTTATCTGGACCGCAAGGTGGGCACGCTGCATTTCGAAGTGGCCCGCGATGCGGTGGAAAGAATGATCAGGGAAGGGGAAGCGCGCACCTATTCGGGCAATGTCACGGTGATCTGGGATTCAGAGGTAGGTTAAGCGCGATTCCGGTCAAGCAGCCCATGCGAGTCTGGCTGCGTTCAGACGCTTGATCGGGCCCCAGCGTCTTGCGCGGCTGCACGGGGCCAGCCTGGCAGAACTCCTCGCGGTCTTTGCGACAGAAGCAAGAGCAGTAATGCGCTGTCATCCGGACAGGATTGCCAACTGCGCCGGCCCGGTGGTAACCACGGGTGGATTTTCCGCCGGACGACATTGCGAGTCACTGCCCGGTTGCAGATACGGCGTGAGAATCGGCGCCATGCCCTTGAGCACCTGCGTGGGCAGGGCCGAGGTGAACTTGAAGTTCTCCGCCGAGCGCCCCGGGACGAATGCGGTAAGCGTGCCG
The DNA here is from genome assembly GCF_037095675.1 of Pseudomonas sp. CCNWLW23. Lineage (NCBI taxonomy): Bacteria > Pseudomonadati > Pseudomonadota > Gammaproteobacteria > Pseudomonadales > Pseudomonadaceae > Pseudomonas > Pseudomonas sp. CCNWLW23. The sequence goes on from NZ_JBAWKM010000021.1 coordinate 115,728, forward strand.
AAATGGTGATCGCCAATGTAGAACACGAAGGTCGCCGTGCGGTTGATCGACTTCGAACTGATGATCCGCCCGCCGGAGCCGATCGCCGCAATGCGGTTGTCACCGGTGCCGGTCTTGCCGCCCATGGCCAGCGGCGTGCCGTCGGGCAATTTGAAACTGCCCGACAACCGTTTGGCGGTGCCGGCATCGACCACTTGCGACAACGCCTCGCGCATGGCTCTGGCCACTTCCACCGGCATCACGCGTTTACCCACGTGCGGGTCGTTGACCAGTCTGGTTTCGTACGGCGTGTCGGCGGCGAAATGCAGGCTGTCGATGCGCAACGTCGGCATGCGCACGCCGTCATTGAGAATGGTGCCGATCAGCTCGGCGAGCGCGGCGGGACGGTCGCCGGAACTGCCGATGGCGGTGGCCAGTGACGGCACCAAGTGATCGAACGGGTAGCCGACTTTTTGCCAGCGCTGATGAATGTCGAGGAACGCTTCGATCTCGAGCATGGTGCGAATGCGGCTGTCGCGCGCGCCTTTGTGCCGGCTCTTGAACAGCCAGCTGTAGACTTCCTGGCGCTCGAAATGGCTGGCCTTGACGATCTCGCTGAAGGTCGCTTCCGGGTGATGCAACAGATAACCCATCATCCACAGATCCAGCGGATGCACCTTGGCGATGAAGCCCTGATCAGGCAAATCGTAACTGCCGGGCCCATAGGCATCGTAGAGGCGGATCAGGCGGTCATCGGTGAGTTTCTCCTTGAGTTTGGCGCCTTTGAGGTGGGCGCGAACAAAGCTGTTGAAGTCTTCCTGGCTGGCCTCCGGCAACAGATAACGGTGCACCGCCGCCATGCGAATCGGCGTCGGGCGGATGCTGTCGAGGAAAGTTTCCAGGCGCGCCTGGGTGTCCTTGTTCTTGTACTTCTTCCAGAACTTGAGCAGGAATGAGGTGCCTTCGCGGTCGGCGAAACTGGCCAGGTATTCCTGGCGGCGGGGGTCGCGGTCATCCTTGAGCAATTCGCCGTTGGGGCCTGAGTAGGTGGTGTAACGGACGATGTCGCGCATCAGCCGAATGAACGGCAGGTTGATCGACTCGCGCAGCGAATCGCGCAGGGTCGGCAGGCGACCGTTGTCCTCTTTGCGGAAGTTGTTGAATCTGTGCAGGCCGCCGCCGGTGAAAAACGCTTCGCCGGGGCTGGCCGAGTATTTGCGATCCAGCGCGGCGCCGAGCAGCTTCGACAGATCGTGATCCTTGTTCTGGATCAGGTAGTCGATGACCCAGCGGCTGAGGCGATCCTGATCCGGCACCTCGACTTTTTTCAATTCCGGCCCGCTCATCGCGCCGTATTTGTCGTGCAGCTCGGCGACGATTTGCAGGTACGTGGTCAGCACACGCATTTTCGCCGTGGAGCCGAGTTCGAGCTTGCTGCCTTCGTTGATGTCGAACGGCTGATCGGTGCTGTCGGTCTGCACGCGCACGCGCGAGCCGTCCGGGGTCAGTTCGAAGAGGGTGAAGCTGTAGCGCACTTGCGTGGTGCTGGTCGGCGTCAGCAGGCGTTCGCCGAGCAGGCCGATTTCCGCGGCATAGGCCGGGTCGGCAAGTTTTTTCAGATAAGCCGTGGCCTGGGTTTGCAGATCGCCCTGCAGGGTGCTGGTGGCCGATAGGTCGAGACGATCGAGGTCGTAAAGCGGCCGGTTGAGCATGCTCGCCAGGCGGCTGCGGGCAACACTGATGCCCTTGTTAGTTTCAATCGGCTGCATCGTTGGCTGGGTCTGCCAGTCGCGGTATGACACGGTGCTTGCCAGCGCGGCGTCGGCCAGAGCGCTGTCGATCACGCCGTTCTGCTTGAGCAGGCGCAGGTGGCTGTCGGTGAGGCTGGCCAATTCCTCGCGGCCCTTGGTCAGGTAATGCGAAGGACGGCGCTGGGCGATCATCAGCGAGAGCATTTCGCGCAGGGCCAGGCCTTTGGCGGCCATGGTCTGCGGATCGGTCTTCGGGCTGTTCAGTTGCTCGTTGGCCTTGTTGAAATCACTGCCGTACCAGACTCGCAAACCTTCGGCCATGCCGTGCACTTCACCGTGGCCGGGTACCGCCGAGAGCGGCACGCTGTTGAGATAGTCGCGCACGATGTTCTGCCGCGAACCGAGGGTCTGCGGGCCATCCTGATAGGCGCGCACGCTGGCGGAAATCATCTGGCGGATCTTCTCCGCGCCCGACACGGTCAGGCCATCGGGCGAGTGGCGATACTTTTCCAGTTGCGTTGCCAGGGTACTGCCGCCGGCCGATTGCCCGGGCAGGCGCAGCAGTTTCGCCACTTGCGACCACGCGGCCATGCCGAAGCGCGGCCAGTCCACGGCCGGGTTGGCCAGCGGTTGTTTCGGATCGAGGAGAAAGCGGTTTTCGATGAACAGCAGGCTGCTGACCACCACCGGCGGAATCGCCGCGAAGTCGGCATACAGTTGCTGCGGATAGTTGTATCGATACAGCGGCGCGCCTCGGCAATCGGTGATCGACAGCCCGGCCTGAATTTTTTCCGAATACGGCACGAACAGGCCTTTGTCGGTGTAACCGAGCAGGGCGGGGGAGAAGCGCGTTTGCTCGGTGATCACGTAATTGCGCTTGAGCAGGCGTGGCAGGAATTCGTCCAGGGAGCTGTAACCCAGGCGCAGATCGAATGGGCCGTTGCCCGGATAACGAATCGCTTCGCTGGGGCCGGGTTCAAGTTTGTAGGTCAGCGAGGCGGCGTACTGGCTCAGCTCCCGCGCCTGAAAGCGCGAGGTGCGCATTTCCTTGGACGCAGCGAGTCCCACCACCACCGCAATGATCAAAAACAGCAACCAGAAAGCCTTCCACCCGTGCCGGTTGCGACGGGGTTTTTCAGGGACAGGCGCTTCATTCACACTTTCAGTCTGAACCACGGTTTTACTCGAATCGGTTTGCCACAAAGCGCCCATAGTCGACTGATCCATTCACGCAGATTGATCGGACTTGTCTGAAGCTTAGACGGTGGTTGAAGCCGTTGAAAAAAATGTGAAGAGCGGAGCCGGCGCTTTGTCTGAATAAAACTGGAACAAACACTGTGGCGAGGGGATTCATCCCCGCTGGGCTGCAAAGCAGCCCCAAAACCTGCCAACACGGTTTCTACAGGCACACCGCGTGTAAGAAAGTTGCGCCTGCTGCGCAGCCGAGCGGGGACTCCCTGTGGCGAGGGGATTCATCCCCGCTGGGCTGCGAAGCAGCCCCAAAACCTGCCACCACAGTTTCTACAGGCACACCGCATGTGAGCAAATTGCGCCTGCTGCGCAGCCGAGCGGGGATAAATCCCCTCACCACAAAGATACTGTTCACATCCCGGGATGTTGTCTGTGTTGAGGAAAGGATTCCTGTGGCTAGCAGATTTATCAGTCTTGCAGGGATTCCCTGTGGCGAGGGGATTCATCCCCGCTGGGCTGCAAAGCAGCCCCAAAACCTGCCTCCACAGTTTCTACAGGCACACCGCATGTCAGCAAGTCGCGACTGCTGCGCAGCCGAGCGGGGACTCCCTGTGGCGAGGGGATTCATCCCCGTTGGGCCGTGAAGCAGCCCCAAAACCTGCCAACACGGTTTCTACAGGCACACCGCGTGTGAGCAAATGGCGACTGCTGCGCAGCCGAGCGGGGATAAATCCCCTCACCACAAAGATACTGTTCACATCCCGGGATGTTGTCTGTGTTGAGGAAAGGATTCCTGTGGCTAGCAGATTTATCAGTCATGCAGGGATTCCCTGTGGTGAGGGGATTTATCCCCGCTGGGCTGCAAAGCAGCCCCAAAACCTGTCACCACAGTTTCTACAGGCCCACCGCATGTGAGGAAGTTGCGACTGCTGCGCAGCCGAGCGGGGACTCTCTGTGGCGAGGGGATTCATCCCCGCTGGGCTGCAAAGCAGCCCCAAAACCTGCCACCACAGTTTCTACAGGCACACCGCATGTGAGCAAATGACGACTGCTGCGCAGCCGAGCGGGGACTCCCTGTGGCGAGGGGATTCATCCCCGCTGGGCTGCAAAGCAGCCCCAAAACCTGCCACCACAGTTTCTACAGGCCC
>NZ_JBAWKM010000022.1:0-100281 GCF_037095675.1 Pseudomonas sp. CCNWLW23
TCGATCCTGAGTACACGACAACCCTTAAGCGTTAACCCTCTTCCCCCTCATCATCATCCCCACCATCAACCTTCATCCCCAGTTCCTTGATCTTGCGCGTCAGGGTATTGCGCCCCCAACCCAGCAGCACCGCCGCATCACGCCGACGTCCTGCGGTGTGCTTCAAAGCAGTCTCGATCATGATCCGCTCGAACGCCGGCACTGCGCTGTCGAGCAGGCTCGACTGGCCACGGGCCAGGGCCTGATCGGCCCACTGGCGCAGGGCCTGTTCCCAGTTGGTCACTGGCGCCGAATCCTGCGGCAGGTTGAGCAGTTCCGGTGGCAAGTCACTGATGTGCACTTCACGGCCGGAGGCCATGACGGTGATCCAGCGGCAGGTGTTCTCCAGCTGGCGCACGTTGCCCGGCCACGGCAGGTTTTTCAGGTATTCCTCGGTTTCGCTTTTCAGCAGCTTTGGCTCGACCGCCAGTTCCTGCGCGGCGCGGCTGAGGAAGTGCCGGGCCAGGGTCGGGATGTCTTCACGACGATCCGACAGGCGCGGGATGTGGATGCGGATCACGTTGAGGCGGTGGAACAAGTCCTCACGGAATTTGCCGGCGTGAACGAGCGTTTCGAGATTCTGGTGGGTCGCGGCGATGATGCGTACATCGACTTTCACCGGCACATGGCCGCCGACGCGGTAGAACTCGCCATCGGCCAACACGCGCAGCAGGCGAGTCTGGGTGTCCGCCGGCATGTCGCCGATTTCATCGAGAAACAGCGTGCCGCCGTCCGCCTGTTCAAAACGACCGCGACGCAAATTCGCCGCGCCGGTGAACGCGCCTTTCTCGTGGCCGAACAGTTCCGATTCCATCAGATCCTTGGGAATCGCCGCCATGTTCAGGGCAATGAACGGCGAAGCCGCGCGTGGGCTGTGGCGGTGCAGGGCGTGGGCGACCAGTTCTTTACCGGTACCGGATTCGCCGTTGATCAGCACGGTGATGTTGGAGTGGCTCAGGCGCCCGATGGCACGAAACACTTCCTGCATCGCCGGCGCTTCGCCGATGATTTCCGGGGTGCGCGTCAGCGCAGGCACCACTTCCAGGCCTTGCTGTTCCTGCGCATGCTGGTTGGCGCGTTTGACCAGCGATACCGCCTCATCGACGTCGAAAGGCTTGGGCAGGTACTCGAAAGCACCGCCCTGATAGGAGGCGACAGCGCTGTCCAGGTCGGAGTGAGCGGTCATGATGATGACCGGCAGCCGTGGGTGCTGTTCGCGAATCCGCGCCAGCAGATCCAGGCCACTGGCGCCCGGCATGCGGATATCGGAAATGATCACGTCCGGCTGCTGCCGGGCCAGACGACTCATCACGCCATCGGCGCTGTCGAAGCTCTGGGTGGTCATGCCTTCCTGCTGCAAGGCCTTTTCCAAGACCCAACGGATAGAACGGTCGTCATCGACGATCCACACGGTTTCACTACGGCTCATGTCGATGTGGCTCCTTGTTCCAGTGGCAGGAAGATCGAGAAGGTGGTGTGGCCTGGATGGCTCTCACACTCGATCAGACCCTGGTGCTGACTGATGATGTTCTGGGTAATGGCCAGGCCCAGCCCGGTACCGTCCGGGCGGCCGCTGACCATGGGAAAGAAAATGGTTTCCTGCAGTTCCGCAGGGATGCCCGGGCCGTTGTCGATGATCTCGATCTTGGTCACCAGACGATGGCGGATGTGGCCGATGGTGAACTGGCGCATGGCGCGGGTGCGCAGGCTGATGCGGCCCAGACGCAGCTCATTCTGGCTGCTGATGGCCTGCATCGCGTTGCGCACGATGTTCAGCACCGCCTGAATCATTTGCTCGCGGTCGATCAGGACGTCGGGAATGCTCGGGTCGTAATCACGCACCAGGGTGATGCAGCCCTGGCTTTCGGCCTCGACCAGATGGCAGACGCGTTCGAGCACTTCGTGGACGTTGCACATGGCCAGCGACGGCAACTTATTCGAGCCGAGCATGCGATCGACCAGATTGCGCAGGCGGTCGGCCTCTTCGATGATCACATTGGTGTAGTCACGCAGGCTTTCTTCGGGCAATTCGCGAGCGAGCAATTGCGCAGCGCCGCGGATGCCACCGAGGGGATTCTTGATCTCGTGAGCGAGGCCGCGCACCAGCATCTTGCTGGTTTCCTGCTTGGACAACTGGGCCTCTTCCTTGGTGATCCGCAACAGCCGATCACGCGGGTGCACTTCAAGCAAAAGCAAAGTCTCGCCGTTGCTGAGGATTGGCGTGACCGCGTAATCCACGGTCAGCGTCTGGCCGGTGAGGGCGGTGAGCATCGCTTCACGCTTGGTGAACGGGTGCGCCTGCTCGACCGCCTGGCGCAGGGAATTGAGCGCCTCGGGGGATTCGGTGAACAGCTCGCTGATGAACTGGCCGTGACTGCGCTGACCGCTGACCGCCAGCAGCATTTCCGCCGCCGGATTCATGTACTCCAGGCGCAGCTCGGCGTCGAGCAGGATGGTCGCCGTGGTCAGGTTGTCGAGCAGCAAACGGTGAATGGCGTCGCTTATGGTCATCTGGACCCCTTTTGGAGCAAGGCGTGCGCGAGAACAAAGCGCTGATGTCGGGAAAATGCAAAAACCAAACCAAGGCTCCGAAAAGAAGCGTTTATCCCCTGAAACAGGCGTTTGACGCGCGTTTGTATGGCACGAAGCCAGCTCAAACGGGAAGTTTCGAACCAAAATGGGTTGGGTTGTGGGCGAGATGCAGTTTAGTGCACCAATAAGGTGCGTGTGCCCGGCAGGCGTTAAAAGAAGCGCAGGAAGGGATTTTTCGGTTCTTCAGGTTTGTCCTTGAGCGGGCATTCCGGGCGCACGCCGTAATCGTCGGCGACACAGGGTTTGACCTGACGTTTCTGCGCCAGGGAAATGCGCAGCATGTGGAAGGGCTGATTGGCGGTGCGTTCCACGGTACGCCCGGCGGCGTCGAGGATTTCGATCGAAAGGCTGTGGCTGCCGCGATCGATGTTGCTCAGCGCAAACACCGGGCTGACGCCGGGCTCGCCAGTGGCCTTGCCATCCAGCAGCAAGCGATAACGATGGCCGCTTTGCAGGCCGGGCTCGCTGGTGACGCTGACGATCAGCTCGCCGGCGCTGTTGCGCAAAGTAGCATCGGGCTCCGGGATCAGAATGCGCAGCATGTCGTAGTGAAAGGGCGCTGGTTCGGCAGATTTTTTCGCTGTGGTGATCGGCGCTGCGGTGCTGGCAGGGACAGCCATGCGATTGCTTGTCGCGATCGGCACTCGTTTGGCATTGGCGCGTGGCTGGTCGGTGTAGACGCGGTTGCCCTGCGCGTCGAGATAGGTGAAGACCTCCGCCGAGGCGGAGGTCGACATCAGTGCCAGGACGAGTACCAGCCCCGCGCGAATCACGGCGTATGCACCCGTTGCACGGTGAAGACCGCTGGCGGGCTCTGCTGGATGACAGTCTGGCCGTCGATCACTTGCACGGCCAGGCGATGCTCGCCGCGATCAATGTTGATCAATTGCAGGACCGGCACGTTGCTCGGCTGGCCATAGGGCTGGTCGTCGAGTAGCAGCCTTAATTGATGCGGCGGTTGCAGGCGCGGTTTGATCAGGACGTTGACGGTGAAGGTGCCGTTGTTGGCGCGCAGGGCCTCGTCAGTGGGCAGACCGGCGAGTTCGAGGATTTCATAGGCGTTGCGCGCTGGTTGCGGTTGTTCTGCGGTGGGTGCTTGCGGCGCACTCGGTGCTTGCGGCTCGACCCGATTGAGCGGTGGCAGCTCGACCGGTTGCGCCTGCACGCCGTCCGGCGGCTGATTGCTGTACGCCGTGTTGCCGTTGGCGTCGGTGTACTTGTAGATCTGCGCGGCGGCGGGCAGGGCGATCAGCAGCAGAATGTAGAGAAACGTGCGACCCATGAAATCGACCGGGATTGGAAACGATGGGTAGCAGCATAGGACAGGTGGGGCGGTTGGCCAAAACCGTTAATAACTGGAATTGAAAAGACTGGTAGCCAAAACACGGATCGTTCCCACGCGAAGCGTGGGAACGATCAATGACACACCGCTTTCGCGAGCAGGCTCGCTCCCACACTGAAAATGCGCTGCGCCGGGCAATAAAAAAGGCCTCCCGAAGGAGGCCTCTTTTGTCACGCCGCTTTACGCAGCGCTACCGGATCAGCAGCTGTAGTACAGCTCATATTCCAGTGGGTGTACGAAGGTGCGAACCTTGATTTCTTCTTCCGATTTCAGCGCGATGTAAGCGTCGATGAAGTCGTCGGAGAACACGCCGCCCTTGGTCAGGAAGGCGCGGCCCTTGTCCAGCTCTTCCAGGGCTTCTTTCAGGCTGCCGCAAACCTGTGGAATCTCTTTCGCCTCTTCAGGCGGCAGGTCGTACAGGTTTTTGTCGGCAGCATCGCCTGGGTGGATCTTGTTCTGGATACCGTCCAGACCGGCCATCAGCAGTGCTGCGAAGGCCAGGTACGGGTTGGCAGCCGGATCCGGGAAGCGTGCTTCGATACGGCGGGCTTTCGGGCTCGACACGTAAGGAATACGGATCGAAGCGGAACGGTTGCGCGCCGAGTAGGCCAGCATTACTGGCGCTTCGAAGCCTGGCACCAGACGCTTGTAGGAGTTGGTCGCCGGGTTGGTGAAGCCGTTCAGGGCCTTACCGTGCTTGATGATGCCGCCGATGAAGTACAGAGCGGTATCGGACAGGCCGGCATAGCCTTCACCTGCGAAGGTGTTCTTGCCGTCTTTCCAGATCGACATGTGTACGTGCATGCCCGAACCGTTGTCGCCGTACAGTGGCTTCGGCATGAAGGTCGCGGTGCGGCCGTAAGCGTCGGCAACGTTGTGCACAACGTATTTCAGGGTCTGAACTTCGTCAGCTTTCTTCACCAGGGTGTTGAACTTGACGCCGATTTCGTTCTGGCCGGCAGTCGCCACTTCGTGGTGGTGAACTTCAACCGACTGACCCATTTCTTCCAGTGCGTTGCACATGGCGGTACGGATTTCGTGGTCGTGGTCGAACGGTGGAACCGGGAAGTAGCCGCCTTTCACGCCTGGACGGTGACCCTTGTTGCCGCCTTCGATGTCCTGGTCGGACATCCACGAACCTTGCTCGGAGTAGATCTTGAACATCGAGCCGGAGATGTCCGACTTGAATTTCACCGAGTCAAAAATGAAGAACTCAGGCTCCGGACCGGCGAATACGGTGTCACCGATACCGGTGGCTTTCAGGTGCTCTTCGGCGCGCTTGGCGATCGCACGTGGGTCGCGATCGTAGCCCTGCATGCTCGAAGGCTCGATGATGTCGCACACCAGAATCAGGGTTGGGTCTTCGGTGAACGGATCGAGTACGGCAGTTTCGTCGACCGGCATCAGGATCATGTCGGAGGCTTCGATGCCTTTCCAGCCGGAGATGGAGGAACCGTCGAACATCTTGCCGACTTCGAAGAAGTCGTCATCCAGCGCATCGCGAGCCGGCATGGTCACGTGGTGCTGAGTGCCTTTGGTGTCCGTGAAGCGCAGATCAATCCACTTGACGTCATGATCTTTGATGAGTTGAACCGACTTCGACATAGTGTCCTCCGGGTGAATTAGGGCGGGTAGTGGATGCCCTTAATAATGGTGATGCCGGCGCGAATACTCTGCCAAGGCAACCTGCCTCACAAGGGAGCAAATTGCATGCCAGTGCCCCAGCATGGGTTTTTTGCGCCAAATTCACGCTTATTAAGGCGTGCGAGGTACTGAATCGACAAATCCCGCCCCTTAATGTTGCGTTTAAATTCAGAAATGACCTGTTTTGGTGCAAGCAAAACCTTCTGCACATTAACTGGTTAAACCTTGAGCAATTTCCGCTATAATCCGCGCCCCCCTTTTTCGGCTGGCCGTTCGCGCGCTGTTTTCATGAAACTTATCGTAAAAGTCTTCCCCGAGATCACCATCAAAAGCCGACCTGTCCGGACGAAATTCATCCGCCAGTTGGCCAAGAACATCCGCACCGTGCTCCGTGACCTGGACCCGGCCGTGGTGGTGAACGGCGTGTGGGACAATCTCGAGCTGGAAACCCGCGTTACCGACCCCAAAGCCTTGAAGGAGATGGGCGAGCGCCTGACCTGCATGCCGGGTATCGCGCACTTTCTGCAGATCGACGAGTACCCGCTGGGCGACTTCGACGACATCACCGAGAAGTGCAAACAGCACTACGGCGATGCGCTGGCCGGGAAGATTTTCTCGGTACGCTGCAAGCGCGCAGGCAAGCATGCGTTCAGCTCGATGGACGTGGAAAAATACGTCGGCAGCAAGCTGCGTCGCGAGTGCGGTGCGGCCGGAATCGACCTTAAAGCGCCGCAAATCGAAGTCCGTATCGAAGTTCGCGACAAACGGTTGTTCGTGATTCACAGCCAGCACAACGGCATCGGCGGCTATCCGCTCGGCGCGTTGGAGCAGACGCTGGTGTTGATGTCCGGCGGCTTCGATTCGACCGTGGCGGCTTACCAGATAATGCGTCGCGGCCTGATGGCGCACTTCTGCTTCTTCAATCTCGGCGGGCGTGCCCACGAATTGGGCGTGATGGAAGTCGCGCACTTCATCTGGAAGAAGTACGGCAGCTCGCAACGCGTGCTATTTGTCAGTGTGCCGTTCGAGGAAGTGCTGGGCGAAATTCTCGGCAAAGTCGATAACAGTCATATGGGCGTGGTTTTGAAGCGTATGATGTTGCGCGCCTCGGCCGAGATCGCCGAACGCCTGCACATCGATGCACTGGTGACCGGTGAAGCGATCTCCCAGGTGTCGAGCCAGACGCTGCCGAACCTGTCGGTGATCGACTGCGTGACCGACAAGCTGGTGCTGCGGCCGCTGATCGTCGCGCACAAGCAGGACATCATCGACACGGCCAACGAGATCGGCACCGCCGATTTCGCCCGGCACATGCCGGAATATTGCGGCGTGATTTCGGTCAACCCCAAGACTGCCGCCAAGCGGGGCCGGGTTGAGCACGAAGAGAAAGAATTCGACATGGCGGTACTCGAGCGTGCGCTCGCCAACGCCAAACTGGTGCCGATCGATCGGGTAATCGACGAGTTGGGCCAGGATTTGCAAATTGAAGAAGTCAGCGAAGCGCTGGCCGGTCAGATCGTCATCGACATCCGCCACCCGGATGCCGCCGAGGATGACCCGCTGGAGCTCGCCGGCATAGAGGTACAGACGATGCCGTTCTATGCAGTGAACGCACGTTTCAAGGAACTGGACCCTACTCGCCAGTACCTGCTGTATTGCGACAAAGGCGTGATGAGTCGCCTGCATGCCCACCATTTGCTCAGTGAGGGGCATGCCAATGTGCGCGTTTATCGACCGAGCTAAGTGCCCGGGGCTGTTTGCCTGTGGCCTGCGTCACCGGCCCCCCGACACCGCCGTCAAGCTGTAACGGCCATGCCGGACACTACTGCTAATCGCTGCCATGACTTGTCAGCAAACCGAATCCTCTGATCGAGATACACAAGTGATCGAAAATCTACGCAACATCGCCATCATTGCCCACGTTGACCACGGTAAAACCACCCTGGTAGACAAACTCCTGCGTCAATCCGGCACCCTGGAGCGCAACGAGCTCAACGATGAGCGCGTGATGGACTCCAACGACCAGGAAAAAGAGCGCGGTATTACCATTCTGGCGAAGAACACCGCCATCAACTGGAACGGCTACCACATCAACATCGTGGACACCCCGGGCCACGCCGACTTCGGCGGCGAAGTTGAACGCGTAATGTCGATGGTCGACTCCGTTCTGCTGCTGGTTGACGCTCAAGACGGCCCTATGCCGCAAACCCGTTTCGTGACCAAGAAGGCTTTCGAAGCCGGCCTGCGTCCTATCGTGGTGATCAACAAGGTTGACCGTCCAGGCGCGCGTCCGGACTGGGTTCTGGATCAGATCTTCGACCTGTTCGACAACCTCGGTGCTACCGAAGAACAACTGGACTTCCAGGTTGTTTACGCTTCGGCCCTGAACGGTATTGCCGGTCTGGACCACACCGCCATGGCGGAAGACATGACTCCGCTGTACCAGGCGGTAGTCGACCACGTTCCGCCTCCGGCTGTTGACCGTGACGGTCCGTTCCAGATGCAGATCTCCGCTCTGGACTACAACAGCTTCCTGGGTGTTATCGGTGTTGGCCGTATCGCTCGCGGTCGCGTCAAGCCGAACACCCCGGTTGTCGCTATCAGCGCCGACGGCAAGCGCCGCAACGGTCGTATCCTGAAGCTGATGGGTCACCACGGTCTGCACCGCATCGACGTTGACGAAGCAGCAGCCGGCGACATCGTCTGCATCAGCGGCTTCGACGAGCTGTTCATCTCCGACACTCTGTGCGACATCAACACCGTCGAGGCGATGAAGCCGCTGACCGTTGACGAGCCAACCGTTTCCATGACCTTCCAGGTAAACGACTCGCCATTCTGCGGTAAAGAAGGCAAGTTCGTGACCTCCCGTAACATCAAGGATCGTCTGGACAAAGAGCTGCTGTACAACGTTGCACTGCGCGTTGAAGAAGGCGACTCGGCTGACAAGTTCAAGGTTTCCGGCCGTGGTGAGCTGCACCTCTCGGTACTGATCGAAACCATGCGTCGCGAAGGCTTCGAGCTGGCCCTGGGCCGTCCTGAAGTGATCATCCGTGAAGTTGACGGCGTGAAGCAGGAACCGTTCGAAAACGTCACCATCGACATCCCTGAAGAATCCCAGGGCAAGGTCATGGAAGAGATGGGTCTGCGTAAGGGCGACCTGAGCAACATGGTGCCGGATGGCAAGGGCCGTGTTCGTCTGGAATACAACATCCCTGCTCGCGGTCTGATCGGTTTCCGTAACCAGTTCCTGACCCTGACCAACGGTGCTGGCATCCTGACCTCGATCTTCGACCGTTACGCTCCAGTGAAGTCGGGCCACATGTCCGGCCGTCAGAACGGCGTTCTGGTTTCGGTTGAAACCGGCAAGGCTCTGACCTACTCGCTGGAAACCCTGCAGGCTCGTGGCAAGCTGTTCGTAGAACACGGCCAGGAGATCTACAACGGTCAGATCGTTGGTCAGAACAGCCGCGACAACGACCTGGGTGTCAACCCAACCAAAGGCAAGAAGCTCGACAACATGCGTGCTTCGGGTAAAGACGAAACCATCGCTCTGGTCCCACCTGTTCGCTTCACCCTGGAACAGGCTCTGGAATACATCCAGGAAGACGAGCTGTGCGAAGTTACGCCTAAGTCGATCCGTCTTCGCAAGAAGATCCTCGACGAAAGCGAGCGTACCCGCGCTGCGAAGAAAGCCAAGGCGTAATCCAGCCCTGGAATAGAAAACGCCCCCGGTCGCGAGACCGGGGGCGTTTTTGTTTGTCCGGGCTCAAAAGTCCCTCACCCTAGCCCTCTCCCGGAGGGAGAGGGGACTGACCGAGTTGTTCTTTGATTTTGCATCGACCTGAGTAATCGAGTCGAACTCAGGTTTGGAAGCCGACAGAGATCGGCTCCCTCTCCCTCGGGAGAGGGCTGGGGTGAGGGGCTGGGGTTTAACGGCTACCCAAGAGCTCAGCGTCGCTCAGAAGCGCTCAATTGATCGGAAATTCTGCACCCGCTCGACTTCTTTCGGCTTATAAGCGCAATACCCCGGCCGCGGCCCGATCTTGGGGTGGTTGCGGCAGGTGTCCGGGCGCTTGTCATAAATGGTGCACAGGCGGGTTTTACGATCCAGGTAATAGCAGTCGTTGTTGCTCATGCGCTGGAGGGTGAAGATTCCCGACTTCTGATTGAAGCGCTCAACCAGACCTTCCTTTTGCAGACGCTTGGCGATGTTCTTTGGCGGATCGCCCAGTTCGAACTCGTCGACCACACCGATGCGCACCAGATCCTTGATCTTCACTTCGACCGGCAACGTGCAGCAGCTGGACATGCACGAGCCGCACATCGGCGCCGAATATTTGGCCCACGTATCGAGACGATCAATCTCGGCGGCGGCGATCAGGTTGGGCTTCATCATCGGGAGTTACCAGGCGTGTATGCATCAGGGCGCGCGATCATACCGGGAGCGGTGGAATTTTGAACAACCTTTCGCCGGATATTTTCACAGCGGCCGCATTTTGCCCGACAGGACGGCACGGCCCCTGCATTCATTGGCTCATCCGCCAGGGTTATGTCGCACTGGCGCACAGTCCGCGCAAATACTGCCGAACCAGAGCCGTTACCGCCGGTCAGACCGTCTAGGCTCAGAAAATTCCCGCTCGCTCGAGGTCCTGTTGATGACTCAAGAACCACTAGTTCGCGAAGCAGAGGTGGCCGCATTCCGCGACGCCGTCCTGACCAAACTCACCTACGCCGTGGGCAAAGACCCCGATCACGCCTTCGACCATGACTGGTTCGAAGCCATCGCCCTGGCTGCGCGTGATCACATGGTCGAACACTGGATGGACCACACCCGACAGATCTATCGCAAAGGCCAGAAGCGGGTTTATTACCTCTCGCTGGAATTTCTCATCGGCCGTTTGCTCTACGACAGCCTGAGCAACCTCGGCCTGCTCGACGTCGCCCGTGAAGCGCTGACCGAACTGGGCGTCGATCTGGAGCGCATCCGCCTGCTGGAGCCCGATGCAGCGCTGGGCAATGGCGGCCTCGGTCGTCTCGCGGCGTGCTTCATGGAAAGCATGTCGACCCTTGGCATCGCCGGCCATGGCTATGGCATTCGTTATGAGCATGGCTTGTTCCGTCAGGCGATTGTCGATGGCTGGCAACAGGAGCAGACCGAACACTGGCTGGATTTCGGCAACCCTTGGGAATTCGAACGGCCGGAAGTGGCGTACCCGATCGGCTTCGGCGGCAGCGTCGAAACCGTCACCGATGCCTCCGGCAAGACTCGTCAGGTCTGGTCGCCGGCGGAAACCGTGCGCGCCATTGCTTATGACACGCCGGTGGTCGGCTGGCGCGGAGCGAGCGTCAACACCCTGCGCCTGTGGCGTGCCCGCGCCATGGAAGACCTGCACCTGGAGCGCTTCAACGCCGGTGACCACCTGGGCGCCGTGGCGGAAGTGGCCCGCGCCGAAAGTATCTCCCGCGTCCTTTATCCGGCCGACAGCACCGAAGCCGGGCAAGAACTGCGCCTGCGTCAGGAATACTTCTTCGTCGCCGCTTCGCTGCAGGATCTGCTGCGCCGTCACCGCAACATGCACACCTCGGTTCTGACCCTCGGTGACCACGCGGCGATCCAGCTCAACGACACTCACCCCTCGATTGCAGTGGCCGAGCTGATGCGCCAACTGGTCGACGTCTACGACGTCGCGTGGGACGCAGCATGGCAAGTCACCGTCGACACGCTGTCGTACACCAATCACACGCTGCTGCCGGAAGCGCTGGAAACCTGGCCGGTCGGGCTGATGGAACGCATGCTGCCACGGCACATGCAGATCATTTACCTGATCAACGCACAGCACATCGATTCGTTGCGGGCCAAGGGCATTCATGACTTCGACGTGTTGCGCGCGGTGTCGCTGATCGAAGAAGACAACGGCCGCCGGGTGCGCATGGGCAACCTCGCGTTCCTCGGTTCGCACAGCGTCAACGGCGTGTCCGGTCTGCATACGCAGCTGATGCGCAAAACCGTATTCGCCGAACTGCACAAGCTCTATCCGGAGCGGATCAACAACAAAACCAACGGCATCACCTTCCGCCGCTGGTTGTATCAGGCCAACCCGGAACTGACCTCAATGCTGACCGACGCTCTCGGCCCGGACGTGCTTGATCATCCCGAAGAGCGCCTGCTCGAACTCGAACCGTTCGCCGAGAAAACCGCGTTCCGCAAAGCCTTCGCCGAGCAGCGTTTGCACAGCAAGAAGGCGCTGGCCTATCTGATTCACGAGCGCCTCGGGATCGCGGTCAACCCGGCGGCGATGTTCGACGTGCAGGTCAAACGTATTCACGAATACAAGCGTCAGTTGCTCAACCTGATGCACACCGTAGCGTTGTACCAGGCGATTCGTGCCGAACCGGAAGTCGACTGGGTGCCACGGGTGAAGATCTTCGCCGGTAAAGCGGCGGCGAGTTATCACCAGGCCAAGCTGATCATCAAGCTGACCAATGACATCGCACGCGTAGTGAACAACGACCCGACCGTGCGTGGCCTGCTGAAAGTGGTGTTCCTGCCCAACTACAACGTCAGCCTGGCCGAGAGCATCATCCCGGCGGCGGACTTGTCCGAGCAGATTTCCACCGCCGGTTTCGAGGCGTCGGGCACCAGTAACATGAAGTTCGGCCTCAACGGCGCGTTGACCATCGGCACCCTCGACGGTGCCAACGTGGAAATGTGCGAGCGCATCGGTGCCGAGCACATGTTCATCTTCGGTCTCAGTGCGCAACAGGTTGAAGCGCGCAAGCAGAACCACGAGTTCAGCGCCGTACCCGACATCGCCGCCTCCCATCGTTTGAACGATGTGCTGCAAGCGATTCGCAGCGGTGTGTTCTCGCCGGACGATACCTCGCGTTACACCGGCCTGATCGACTCGTTGATCGACTATGACCGCTTCCTGGTCTGCGCCGACTTCGACTCCTACTGGGAGGCGCAGAAGCGCGTCGATGCGCACTGGCATGACTCGCAGAACTGGTGGCGTTCGGCGGTGCTCAACACCTCGCGGATGGGCTGGTTCTCTTCCGACCGGACGATTCGCGAGTACGCCACGGATATCTGGAAAGCGTTGGAGTAACTTTCCCCGACAAATCTGCGCAAGGCCCAACGTTTGTTGGGCCGGATCGATATACTGAGCGCCGGTTAAAAGGCATCAATCACCGCCGTACCCTGTGGGGGCGAGCCTGCTCGCGAAGCGATCGTCGACTTAAACAGAAATGTTGGCTGACAATCCGGCTTCGCGAGCAGGCTCGCTCCCACACGGTTTGTGCCTAGACTGAAGCCATCGCCGGACTCGCCCCGCCCCGGGGCTGCTTAGGGATATCGACCATGCAATGGATGTTCATGTTGATCGGGCTGGTGCTCGGTGGACTGCTCGATGAGTCGTTCAGTGGCGCGCTGCTGGGTGCGCTGCTGGGGCTGGTCATTGGCCAGGCGCTGCGCATTGCGCGTCTTGGCTCGCAGGCGGCGGAGCAACAGCGTCAACTCGAGCAAGTGCGCGAAGCATTGCAAGGCGTGGCTCAGCGGCTGTTTGTGCTGGAGGGTTCGCCCTCGCATGCGCCCGTGCCGCCACCTGAAGCCGAGCCAGTCGCCGCACCCGTCGACGTGGCTGAGCAGGCTGCCCCGACCCCTGAACTGATCTGGGAACTGCCCCCCGAAGTCGAACCGATCTCCACCGTCGCCCGCGAACCCAGCCAGCCGCTGCCGGCCGATGTCTGGCGCGCCGAACCGGCTCCCGTTGCACCACCGCAAAAACCCGCCGAACCCCGTGGCCCGAACCTGATCGAACGCGGCATCAGCGCTGCGCGCAATTGGCTGTTCGGCGGCAACACGGTGCTGCGCGTCGGTGTGGTGCTGCTGTTTTTCGGTCTGGCATTTTTACTGCGTTACGCCACCGAAGGCATGGTGGTGCCGATCGAGTTGCGGTACGCCGGCGTCGCGGCAGCGGCGTTGGCTCTGCTTGCGCTGGGCTGGTGGTTGCGCCGACGCAACAGCAACTATGCATTGATGCTGCAAGGCACCGGGATCGCGGTGTTGTACCTGACGGTGTTTGCGGCGATGCGTTTGCATCCGTTGCTTGATCCGTCCGCTGCACTCGGTTTGCTGGTCGCGGTGACGGTGTTCTCGGCCATTCTGGCGATTACCCAGGACGCGCTGGGGTTGGCCGCAGCGGCAGCGTTGGGCGGTTTCGCCGCGCCGATTCTCACCTCTACAGGCGAAGGCAATCACGTCGCTCTGTTCAGTTATTTCGCCTTGCTCAACGCAGGCATTCTCGCCATCGCCTGGTTCAAGGCCTGGCGCCTGCTCAACCTGATCGGTTTTGTCGGCACCTTCGGTATCGGATTCGCCTGGGGCCTGCGCTCCTACACACCGGAATTGCTGTGGAGCACCGAGCCGTTCCTGATTGTGTTTTTCCTCATGTACCTCGCCATCGGCCTGCTGTTCGCCCGGCGCAAATTGCGCGACCTGCAGGATGCTCCGGCGGAGGCTGATCGCGAGGCGCTGCTGCAATGGTCGGCACGCAAGGGTGATTATGTCGACGGCACCATGCTGTTCGGCCCGCCGATCATTGGCTTCGGTTTGCAGTTTGCGTTGGTCCAGCACCTCGAATTCGCGGCGGCGTTCAGTGCGTTGGCGCTGGGCATGATCTATATGGCGCTGGCCAAAGTTTTGATGGGCGGGCGCGCGATGCTCCTGGGCGAAACCTGCCTGGCGCTGGGAGTGATTTTCACCAGCCTGGCGATTCCGCTGGGGCTCGATGCGCGCTGGACTTCTGCGGCGTGGGCCGTGGAAGGCGCGGGAATTTTCTGGCTCGGGTTGCGTCAGCATCGACCGTTTGCCCGGGCCTTTGCCTTACTGCTGCAACTGGGTTCGGCACTGGCGTTTCTCAGCCAGTTGCAGCCCGGCGAGAGCAGCCTGCTCGACGGCGCACCGCTGGGCGCGCTGATGCTTGGCGCCGCGCTGCTGTTCAGTTTCTTCCAACTGCGCAAGGCTACGCCCGAGCAAACATTGCCGTGGGAAAGGCAAGGAATGCCGCTGCTGGCGTGTCTGGGCCTGACGTTCCTGTATCTGCTGGCGCCGTTGTTCCTGTTCATCCAGGGCACGGCGATCAGTTGGGCCTTGGCGGGTTTGGCAACGTTGTTTGTCGGCTTGCGGATTCAATCACGCACATTCCTGTTCACCGCGTTCGCCGTGCAGTTGCTGGGCGGCGCGTTGTTCCTGTTGCGCCTGCAAACGGCCGGTGAAGATTCGGCGGCGGTGTTCAGCGCTGGCTGGAGCGGCTTGCTCAGTGCGTCCTTGATCGGTCTGGCCTTGATTGGCGGCATGCTGCTGGCGGCGCGGGCCGAGATGGTGCGCGGCGATGTGCGCCTGCTGCGCGGCTTGTCGGTGGTGCTGCTGGCCGGCTTGGTGCTGATCAATCTGGCGGTGCTGTTCGTGCTGCCGTGGCAAACCGCGAGTGCAGTGTGGGCGGCCAGCGGTTTGCTGATCATCTGGCTGAGCCTGTATCTGCAACAGCGTCTGAGTTTCGTTTTCGGGCTGCTGTTGCAGGTGGTCGGCGGCGCGGCGTTTCTGCTCGCCGGGCCTGAATGGCTCGGGCCATTGTCTAGCGAAGGATTGAAACCATTGGCCCATGGCGGCTTCTGGACACCGCTGGTGCTGGGGCTGGCCGCGCTGATCGGAGCGTGGCGCTTGCAATTGGGCAACCATGCCACGGCTTTTGATGCGTTGAGTTTGCAGCGCTTGTCGCAAGTGCTGCTGGTCTGGGGCGCCGGTTGGTGGACGCTGGCGTGGGTCAGCGAAATCCTGCGTTTCGCCTCGCCGAACCTGCAAGGCACATTGTTGCTGCTGGTCGCTGCGATCAGTGTGGCGCTGTGGACGCTGTTGTCACTGCGCTTGAAATGGCCGGCGCTGGGGTTGCTCTGCACCTTACTGATTCCTGCGGCGGCGCTGGTTTTGCTCGGCGCTTGGCATTCGCGCTACCACCCGGCCGCCGACTTCGGCTGGCTGGCGTGGCCGGCGCTGTTCGTGGTGCACTTCTTCAGCCTGCGCCGCTTGGCGTCGATGTTGCCGGCGCGCGCATTGAGCGTGGCCCATGTGCTCGGTTGCTGGCTGCTGATTGGCGTGCTGGCGCTGGAGTTGCGTTACGGCCTGCTGTTGTTGTCCGAGCAGTACAACGCGTGGCGCTGGCTGGGCTGGGCGATTCTGCCGAGCCTCTATCTGTTGCTGATGGCTGTACCCCGAACGTGGCCGTGGCCGGTGGCCGCATTTGCTCGTGAGTACCGCTTGTATGCGGCGGCACCGCTGGCGGTGCTGATGCTGGCGTGGTTCTGGCTGGCCAATGGCGTCAGCGATGGCAATGCCGAACCATTGCCTTACGTGCCGCTGCTTAATCCGTTGGAGTTGGGGCTGCTGTTTGCGCTGTTCGGCGTATACGTCTGGTCGCGCAGCGCGGTTGCGCAGTTGTCGATCCGCCAGGACTACGCCGACCACGCCACGCAACTGATCGCCGGCGTTTCGCTGTTCGCCTTCTGTACTGCACTGGTCACCCGCGCGGCGCATCACTGGGCCGGCATTCCGTTCGAGCTCGATCAACTGCTCGCGTCGATGCTGGTGCAGGCCGGCCTGTCGATCGTCTGGACGTTGATGGCGCTGGGACTGATGATCGGCGGCCATCTGCGCCATCGCCGCGAAGTGTGGCTGATCGGCGCGGCGCTGATTGCGCTGGTGGTGGCCAAGCTGATTTTTGTCGAACTGAGCAACCGTGGCGGTCTCGCCCGGATCGTCTCGTTTATCGGTGTCGGCGTATTGCTGCTGGTGGTTGGCTACTTCGCGCCGCTGCCACCCAAACGCGTCGAGGCTGAACCGGTGGCGGACAAATCCGCGCCGGATACCGAAGGAGTTGCATCTTGAGTCGCATGCTGAATCTGGGGTGGTTGGCGCTGGGCGTGGTGTTGGTCGCTGGTGCTCAGGAAAAACCGGCGGACTTCGCCACGCAAGTGCCGTTGACGGTGAGCGGCAATGGCCCGTGGTATCGCCTCGACTTGCCGCTGAGCGCGCAATTGCAGGCGCGCCAGACCGATCTCAGCGACCTGCGTGTGTTCAACGCCGCCGGCGAAGCGCAGGCCTATGCCTTGGCTCGCGAATCGGCGCAGACCCGCGACGACGGCAAGCTGCACGAGGTCAAATGGTTCCCGCTGTACAACGCCGCCGACGCCAGCGAGCGCGCGCCGAATGTGCGCGTGCAGTCGACCACCAACGGCACTCTGGTCGAAGTGCAACCATCCTCGCAACTGGAGGCGGGCGAAGAAGTGCTGCGCGGCTGGCTGCTCGATGCCAGCGCGATCAAGGCGCCGCTGCAGCAGTTGATCCTCGACTGGACCAGCGAGCGCGACGGTTTCCAGCGTTTCAGTATCGAGGCCAGCGACGATCTGCAGCACTGGCAATCCTGGGGCGAGGGCCAAGTGGCACGGCTGACCTTTTCCGATGAGCGCATCGAACAGCATGAAGTGACCCTGCCGGGGCAGACCGCGCGCTATGTGCGCCTGCTGTGGGAGTCGCCGGGTTCGGCGCCCGTCCTGACGTCGGCACAATTGAAAAGCAGCGACCCGCGCAACCTGCCGCTGCCCTTGGTCTGGTCGCCCAGGGTGGCCGGCAGCAGCACCAAGTCCGGGGAATACATCTGGCAGCTGCCGATGGGGCTGAATGTCGAGCGGGTGCAGATCGAGCTGAAACAGCCGAACAGTCTGGCGCCGGTGACGTTGGCCGGCCGACGTGAAAGCAACTTGCCGTGGCAGACGCTGAGCAGCGGTTTGCTGTATCGCCTGAGCCAGAACAATCAGGACGTGGTGCAGAACGAAATCCCGCTGTCCGGGCAGACCGTGCAGCAACTCAAGCTGACCGTGGATGAGCGCGGCGGCGGTCTGGGTGAGCAGGCGCCGGACCTGAAATATGCGGTGCGCGCCACGCAGGTGATTTTCCTCGCCCGGGGCGAAGGGCCTTACAGCCTGGCCTTGGGCAATGCCACGGTGAAAACCGCGAACCTGCCGCTGGCAACGTTGATTCCGGATTTCAAGCCAGAGAAGCTGGCGAGCCTGGGCAAGGCGACGGTGCAGGACGAAGCAGTGGCCACGCAAACCTCAACGGCGACGACGGCTGCGGTGGCCGGGACCAATTGGAAGAAGTTCGGCTTGTGGGCGGTGTTGCTGCTCAGTGTGGTGTTTCTCGGGGCGATGGCGTTCAGCCTGTTGCGCAAACCGCCAGCCAATACCTAAGCATGGCGGCGCTTTGCGCCATTCGCGAGCGGGCTCGCTCCCACAATGGAATGCATTGCCCTGTGGGAGCGAGCCTGCTCGCGAAAGCGCCCGGGCAGACACTGAAAATCTTCAATCGCTCATGCCGAACCGAACTACGCTCAATCCGACACCTGAACTCTCCACCAACAATCACGTCTCATACAGGCAAATACACCCAGGCGCACGTTAGCCGGCGTCTTCGCTCGCTAGGTTTTCAGACTCCCTGTAAACTGCGCGGGTTTTCCGCCCCCCATTCCACCGGAGCCGTCCATGTCCCGCGTTACCTTGAGTCGCTATTTGATTGAGCAGACCCGCAGCAACAACACTCCTGCCGATCTGCGCTTTTTGATCGAAGTGGTAGCGCGTGCCTGCAAGGAGATCAGCCACGCCGTGTCCAAAGGCGCCCTGGGTGGTGTTCTGGGCAGCATGGGCACCGAGAACGTGCAAGGCGAAGTGCAGAAGAAGCTCGACGTGATCTCTAACGAGATCCTGCTCGAAGCCAACGAATGGGGCGGGCACCTGGCCGGCATGGCGTCCGAAGAAATGGACAACGCCTACCAGATCCCGGGCAAATACCCGAAAGGCGCATACCTGCTGGTCTTCGACCCACTGGACGGCTCGTCGAACATCGACATCAACGCCCCGGTCGGCACGATCTTCTCGGTACTGCGTTGCCCGAACGAATACCTGAGCCAGAACGAGCCGCTGAACGAAAAAGCTTTCCTGCAGCCAGGCACCCAGCAAGTGGCCGCCGGTTACGCCATCTACGGCCCGCAGACCATGCTGGTGCTGACCTTGGGCGACGGCGTCAAAGGCTTCACCCTGGACCGCGAAATGGGCAGCTTCGTCCTGACTCACGAAGACATCACCATCCCGGAAACCACCCAGGAATTCGCCATCAACATGTCCAACCAGCGTCACTGGGAAGCCCCGGTGCAGCGCTATGTCGGCGAGCTGCTGGCTGGTGAAGAAGGCCCGTTGAAGAAGAACTACAACATGCGTTGGGTCGCGGCGATGGTTGCCGACGTCCACCGCATCCTGACCCGTGGCGGTCTGTTCATGTACCCGCGCGACAGCCGCGAGCCGTCGAAACCGGGCAAGCTGCGCCTGATGTATGAAGCCAACCCGATGTCGTTCCTCGTCGAACAAGCCGGCGGCGCGTCCACTGACGGTCACCAGCGTATTCTCGACATCCAGCCGGAAGGCCTGCACCAGCGCGTTGCAGTGTTCCTCGGTTCGAAAGAAGAAGTCGCCCGCGCCACGGCCTACCACAAGGAATAAACCATGCACGCGCCCTGGCAGCCGTTGCTCGACTGGTGGTTCGGACACGCCGAATCAGCCAGCGAAGTAGCGGCCGAAAAGGGCAAGTTGTGGTTCGGCAAGCGAAACAGCCAAGACCTCGAAGCGCAGACGCGTTTCGGGGTCTTTGTCGATCAGGCCCTGGCCGGCGAATTGACCGAGTGGACGCAATGTCCCGAAGGCTGGCTGGCGGTGGTGCTGTTGCTCGATCAACTGCCACGCATGATCTATCGCGACACCCCCAAAGCGTTTTCCGGTGATCTGCGCGCACAGAAGCTCGTCGCCCAAGGCATTGCAGCGGATTTCGATCGGCAGTTGAAACCGATTCAGCGTGTGTTCATTTATCTGGTGTTCGAACACTGCGAAAATCTCGCAGTGCAGAACGAAGCCGTTTCCAGATTTATTGAATTGGTGGCTGAACAGCCAGAGTCGGAGCGGGCCGTGTTTGCCGATAACCTGGACTATGCCGAGCGGCATCAGAAAGTGATTGCGCGGTTTGGCCGGTTTCCGCATCGCAATGCGGTGTTGGGGCGGGAGTCTACGGCTGAAGAGTTGGTATTTCTTTCCAAACCTGGATCACGGTTCTAGTTTGCTGGGCTGGATCCAGTTCATCTAGCTCAAGAAATACGTCTTCAGCGTTTGTATAGTTTCCTCGATCGATTTCCTCGCTACCCAGCGCAAGGATTGCCAATAATGTGATTTGATCTGGATGAACCCCGTTGTGTTTCTTGTTCATCTGGCAAATTCCCGATGTTTATATTGAAGACATTTTGCGTGATGCAGGCCGCTTTCGCGAGCAGGCTCGCTCCCACAGGATCTGGTGGTGCACTCAAATTGTGTAACCACCGGAGATCCCTTTGGGAGCGAGCCTGCTCGCGAAGAGGCCTGAGGCTGCAGCTTAGATCCTGAAGCTGCCGACCAGATGCTTCAACCGCGCCGCCTGCTGCTCAAGGTCCGAACAGGCTCGCAATGTCGCCTGCAAGTTCTCTACGCCTTCCTGATTCAGCGTGTTGATCTCGTTGATATCAATGTTGATCGACTCGACCACGGCTGTCTGTTCTTCGGTCGCGGTGGCCACCGACTGGTTCATGCCGTCGATTTCGCCGATGCGCTGGGTCACGCTGCCCAGACGCTCGCCGGCCTGGTTGGCGATGCCGACGCTGCTTTCGCTCTCGCGCTGGCTCTCGGTCATGATGGTTACTGCCTGACGTGCGCCGACCTGCAACTCTTCGATCATCTTCTGCACTTGCTGCGCCGAATCCTGGGTGCGGTGCGCGAGGTTGCGCACCTCGTCGGCAACCACGGCGAAACCGCGTCCGGCTTCACCGGCGCGCGCGGCTTCGATGGCGGCGTTGAGTGCGAGCAGGTTGGTCTGCTGGGAGATGCTGGTGATTACTTCGAGAATCTGACCGATGTTCACCGTGTTGCTGTTAAGGGTTTCGATGTTGCCGCAGGAATCGCTGATCTTTGCCGACAGCTGTTGCATGGCGTGGATGGTTTTATCCACCACCTGCTGGCCGTCGACCGCGAGGCTGCGCGCATCGCTGGAATGCTGCGAGGCGAGGGCGGCGTTCTGGGCGATTTCCTGAGCGGCGGCGCCGAGCTGATTGATCGCGGCGGCGACGCTGTTGGTGCGGCTGGCCTGCTGGTCTGAGTTGTACATCGACGAGTTCGAGGCAGCGACCACACGCAGGGCGACTTCGTTGACCTGGCCGGTCGCCGAGGACACTTCGCGGATCGACGTATGAATGCGTTCGACGAAGCGGTTGAACGACGTACCCAGCGCGCCGAATTCATCGTTGCCGTGAATCACCAGACGCTTGGTCAGGTCGCCTTCGCCTTCAGCGATGTCATGCATCGCGCGGCCCATGGTCAGCAGTGGCTGCATCAGCACGCGAATCAGCATGCCAAGCAGGCCGATGATGATCAGCACGGCGATGACCATGGCGATCAGCGCCGAGGTGCGGAATTCGCTGAGCATCGAGAACGCGGTGTCTTTATCGAGCACCAGCGCCACGTACCAGTCAGCCGATGGCACTCCGTTGACGCGAGTGAAGGAAATCAACTGGGTCTTGCCGTCGAACTCGACTTCTTTCAGGCCCGGGCTGACTTGAGGCGCGCCGTTCGGATAGGCCTCGGCGAGGGTCTTGAGCACCAGTTTGCTGTCCGGGTGAATCAGGATCTTGCCTTCGGCGCTGACGATGAACGCATGACCGTGGCCGCCGAAGTTCAACGAGTTGATGATCGCGCTGACGCTGGTCAGATCGATGTCGGCTCCGGCCACGCCGAGCATCTGGCCCTGACGCTGTACCGGGGTGGCGACGGTGATCACCAGCTTGCCCGACGAAGCGGCAATGTACGGTTCGGTGACGATGGTCTGCTGCGCGCTGTTGGCCGCTTTGTACCAGCCGCGCGCCCGTGGATCGTAGTCCGGCGCGCGGTTGCCGGCCGGCACCGAGAACATCACGCCGTCGGCACCGCCAAAATAGCTGAGCTGGAAATTGCCGGTGTAGGCGGGCAGGTCAATGATGCGTTTGAGGCTGGCGGGCGCGTTGCCGTCAACGGCGACTTGCTGCGACAGCGATTGCAGCAGCTGAATGCGGCTTTCCAGCCAGGTCTGGATGTTGCTGGTGGTCAGGCTGCCCAGCTCCTGCATGGTCGCTTCGGTGCTGCTGCTCAAGGCCTGACGCTGGCGATAGTCGTTGAAGAAGATGAAACAGGCGAACGCTACGGCCACCACAAGGGCAGCAGCCAGCAGAATCTTGTGGCTGAATTTCATGTTTCTGGTCATCGAATGAACTACCGCGAGGGGGCTGGTCAGGAAAGGGCGGCAATTTGCCATATTCGGCAGCGTTGCGCTGCTCTTATTTTCGACCGCGCCGCGCCAAAGATTAGGCGTTTGCAGGGAAAGTCGACGAAATGCTCGACGGCTTCACAAAGTTTTTGATTTACCGGCAAAAGCCGGACGGGCGGGCAGATAAATAGGCGTTCGGTCACGGAACCAGATGACACTTTTCTCTTCTAAGCTTCTGGTTGGCACCATGCCATCCCCCCTCGTTCCAGGAGTTTCACCATGTCGCTGCGATCTATCGCCCTGCTGTCGTTTTGCGTGCTATTGGCCGCATGCAGCAAGGTCAAGCAGGAAAACTACTCCAAGCTCTCGGCCGGCATGGCCAAGTCCGAAGTGGAAACCCTTCTCGGCAAGCCCACTGATTGCTCGGGCGCGCTCGGTATGTCCAGCTGTACCTGGGGCGACAAGAACAGCTTTATCAGCGTGCAATACGCCGGTGACAAAGTGCTGATGTTTTCCGGCCAAGGCCTGAAGTAAACCGGGGCTTCGCGCCCACGGAGAAAAAAATGAAGCGGTTATTGCTGATCCTTTTTGCTGGCCTGGTACTGGCTGGCTGCGCCACTTCCGGCGTCGACCCGTTGGCGCCCAAGACCGTCAACAGCGTCAATCTCAAGCGTTATCAGGGCACCTGGTATGAACTGGCACGCTTGCCGATGTACTTCCAGCGCCACTGCGCGCAATCCGAAGCCCATTACACCCTCAAGCCTGACGGTAACGTCGGCGTGCTCAACCGTTGCCTGACCCCGGAGTGGCAGTGGGAAGAAGCCAAGGGCACGGCTTATCCACAAGTGCCGGGCAAGACCGACAAGCTCTGGGTCGAATTCGATAACTGGTTCTCGCGCCTGGTGCCGGGTGTGGCGAAGGGCGAGTACTGGGTGTTGTACGTCAGCGACGATTACAAGACCGCCATCGTCGGCGATCCGAGTCGCAAGTACCTGTGGCTGCTGTCACGCACGCCGACCGTCAACGGTGTAGTGCGTGAAGAATTGCTGAGCAAGGCGCGTCAACAGGGTTACGACACCACACGCCTGATCTGGCGGGCGTCGGATCGGCAGATGGCCAAGACATCCAATTAAGCCTCGATACAAATCAACTGTGGGAGCGAGCCTGCTCGCGAAAAGGGTGTATCAGTCGACATGAATATGGACTGATACACCGCTTTCGCGAGCAGGCTCGCTCCCACAGTTTGGTTTTGGGTCAGCCCAAGAGATCGCGCAGGACCTGGGTGAAGGCTCGGGCGCTTTGCTCTTCGTCGGCATGCCGGCCATCGCGCACCACCCACTGACCATTGACCAGCACATCGCGCACCTGGCGATCGCCGCCGGCGAACAGCCAGCGATTGAGAATCCCGTCCCCCGAAGCCGTCGCCAGATACGGATCGTTGCCATCCAGGACAATCCAGTCCGCGCGCTTGCCCACTTCCAACGCGCCAATCGGCTGCCCCAGTGCCTGTGCACCGCCGTCCAGCGCCGCGTCATACAGGGTGCGACCGACCATCGGCTGCTGCGCGCCATACAAGCGATTGCGCCGCTGATCGCGCAGGCGCTGGCCATATTCAAGCCAGCGCAACTCTTCCACCACGCTCAGCGACACATGGCTGTCGGAGCCAATGCCCATGCGCCCGCCCTGGGCAAGAAAGTCCACCGCCGGGAAAATCCCGTCGCCCAGATTCGCTTCAGTGGTCAGGCACAGCCCGGCGATTGCGCGACTGTTGGCCATCAGCGTGACTTCTTGCGGGTTGGCGTGGGTGGCGTGGACCAGACACCAGCGCTGATCGACTTCAGCGTTCTCGTAGAGCCATTGCAACGGACGGCGACCGCTCCAGCTCAGGCAATCGTCGACTTCTTTCTGCTGCTCGGCGATGTGGATGTGCACCGGGCATTGTTTGTCGCTGGCCGCCAACACTTCGCTGATCTGCTGCGGCGTCACCGCACGCAACGAGTGGAAACACAGGCCCAGCGATTGCGCCTTTTGCTGCGCCAGTAACGGCTGCAACCGCGCTTGCAGATTCAGATAGTTTTCAGTGCTGTTGATAAAGCGACGCTGACCATCGTTGGGCGTCTGGCCGCCGAAACCGGAATGACTGTAGAGGACCGGTAGCAGGGTCAGACCGATGCCGCTTTCGCTGGCGGCCTGGCTGATGCGCAACGCCAGTTCCGCCGGATCGGCGTACGGCTGGCCGTTGCTGTCGTGGTGCACGTAGTGAAATTCGGCAACCGAGGTGTAACCGGCCTTGAGCATTTCGATGTACAGCTGACGGGCGATGATGCCGAGCTGATCGGGGCTGATTTTTCCGACGAGGCGGTACATCAGATCGCGCCAGGTCCAGAAACTGTCGTTGGGGTTGCCGGCCACTTCGGCCAATCCAGCCATGGCGCGCTGGAAGGCGTGAGAGTGCAGGTTGGGCATTCCCGGCAGCAACGGCCCGCGCAGGCGTTCGGCGCCGTCTGCGCTTGAGTCGGCCTGGATTCGGGTCAACAAGCCATCGGCGCTGACCTCGAGACGTACATTGTTGGCCCATCCCTCAGGCAGCAGTGCGCGTTCGGCAAAGAAGGCGGACATCGTTCGGCACCCCATCGTGTGTTATTTGTATATACATATACAGACGTTTGCCTGCCCGGTAAACTCCGGCAAGCTAGTCACTTTCATCCAATGAACAGGGATCAACCGTGCCGACTCCGCCTCCAGTTTCTCCGTTGGCCGCGAACATGGGCGACAGTCCGGCGCCTTTGTACGCCCGCGTCAAACAGATGATCACCCAGCAGATCGACAGCGGTAACTGGCCGCCGCACTACCGCGTGCCGTCGGAAAGCGAACTGGTCAGCCAGCTCGGCTTCAGCCGCATGACCATCAACCGCGCCCTGCGCGAGATGACCGCCGACGGCCTGCTGGTGCGCATGCAAGGCGTGGGCACGTTTGTCGCCGAACCGAAGAGCCAGTCTGCGCTGTTCGAAGTGCACAACATCGCCGATGAAATCGCCTCGCGCGGCCATCGCCACACCTGCCAGGTCATCACCCTCGAAGAAGAAGCTGCCGGCTCCGAACGCGCGCTGGCGCTGGACATGCGCGAAGGTCAGAAGGTCTTCCACTCGCTGATCGTGCATTACGAAAACGGCATTCCGGTGCAAATCGAAGACCGTTTCGTCAACGCCCTGGTCGCGCCGGAATACCTCAAGCAGGATTTCACCCTGCAAACGCCTTATGCCTATCTCAACCAGGTCGCGCCGCTGACCGAGGGCGAGCACGTGGTCGAAGCGATTCTTGCCGAGCCGTCGGAGTGCAAGCTGCTGCAGATCGAAAAGGGCGAGCCGTGCCTGCTGATTCGCCGGCGAACCTGGTCGGGGCGTCAACCGGTGACGGCGGCGCGTTTGATCCACCCCGGTTCCCGCCATCGTCTGGAAGGGCGCTTTCATAAATGAATTATCAAGTGAAGGTTCTACGCGCTGAAGGCTACCCGCGCATGCCGTGGAAAAACGGCGGCGGCAGCACCGAGGAAATCACCCGTGATGCCGGCGTTGGCTTGGACGGTTTCGGCTGGCGTCTGTCGATTGCCGACATCACCGAATCGGGCGGTTTCTCGACATTCGCCGGTTACCAGCGAGTGATCACCGTGTTGCAGGGCGACGGCATGACCTTGTGCGTCGACGGTGACGCTACCCGCCCACTGTTACCCTTGGACCCGTTTGCTTTCAGCGGCGAAAGTCAGGTGTCCTGCACCTTGCTCGGCGGTGCGATTCGCGACTTCAATCTGATCTACGCGCCGCAACGTTACAGCGCACGGTTGCAGTGGTTGGCCGGTGAGCAGCGGTTTTTCAGCTCGGCATCGACGGTGCTGGTGTTCAGTGTCAGTGAGCGGATGGACGTGCGTGTTGGCGACGGCGTTTCGCAGCTCGGGCGGCATGATTGTCTGCAACTGGACGGTAACAGCGGGCTGGTCGAAGTCTCTACCAACGCCGCATGCTGCGTGATCGAACTCCTCCACAACTGAACACCCCCTGTGGCGAGGGGATTCATCCCCGCTGGGCTGCGCAGCAGACCGCCTTTTTAATCAAGAATGGGGCCGCTTCGCGACCCAGCGGGGATAGATCCCCTCGCCACAAAAGCCAACCCCACTCTTGTTTCCCTCCACGCACCAACTTGTTACCGAACGCCCCAGCGTGGCGCAAAACCACGCTCACTTGGCCTAGCCGCATCTGCTCAGAATCTCCTCCCGGAAAATTTCATCCACGCCAGAACCCTCGATTCAGGCGCTCTCCAGCCATGCCCGTGATTTTTCCTGAACACGCCTCCAACAAGTTGGCCGCTTGATTGCATATGCTTGTATGTACAAGTAAAGACGTATGCGTATGAGTCGGTCGAGACTCTCCGCAGCGTCCACTGATTCGCTTGTCGCGCAGCACAGCGCGCAGGCTGCGGCCCACTGCCAGGGTTGGTTTGAATTGATCGCTGAGGAGTCTTTTTCGTGACTGACAATACCCAGAACAGCAACAAGTTTCGTGACGTGCAGATCCGCGCCGCCCGCGGTAACACGCTGACCGCCAAGAGCTGGCTGACCGAAGCGCCGCTGCGCATGTTGATGAACAACCTCGACCCGGAAGTCGCCGAGAACCCGAAAGAACTGGTGGTCTATGGTGGCATCGGCCGCGCTGCGCGGAACTGGGAGTGCTACGACAAGATCGTCGAGAGCCTGACCAACCTGAATGACGACGAAACCCTGCTGGTGCAGTCGGGCAAGCCGGTCGGCGTATTCAAGACTCATAGCAACGCGCCGCGCGTGCTGATCGCCAACTCCAACCTGGTGCCGCACTGGGCGAGCTGGGAACACTTCAACGAACTCGACGCCAAAGGCCTGGCCATGTACGGCCAAATGACCGCCGGCAGCTGGATCTACATCGGCAGCCAGGGCATCGTTCAGGGCACCTACGAAACCTTCGTTGAAGCCGGGCGCCAGCATTACAACGCTGACCTGAAGGGTCGCTGGGTGTTGACCGCAGGCCTCGGTGGCATGGGCGGCGCACAACCGCTGGCCGCCACCCTGGCCGGCGCCTGCTCGCTGAACATCGAGTGCCAACAGGTCAGCATCGATTTCCGCCTGAAAAGCCGTTACGTCGATGAGCAAGCCAAAGACCTCGACGACGCACTGGCGCGCATCGACAAATACACCAAAGAAGGCAAAGCGATTTCCATCGCCCTGCTCGGCAACGCGGCGGAAATCCTGCCGGAACTGGTCAAGCGCGGCGTGCGCCCGGACATGGTCACCGACCAGACCAGCGCCCACGATCCGCTCAACGGCTACCTGCCGGCTGGCTGGAGCTGGGACGAATACCGCGCCCGCGCCAAGACCGAACCAGCCGCTGTGATCAAGGCAGCCAAGCAGTCGATGGCGGTGCACGTCAAAGCCATGCTGGAGTTCCAGAAGCAAGGCATTCCGACCTTCGACTACGGCAACAACATCCGTCAGATGGCTCAGGAAGAAGGCGTCGAAAACGCTTTCGATTTCCCGGGCTTCGTGCCGGCCTACATCCGTCCGCTGTTCTGCCGTGGCATCGGCCCGTTCCGCTGGGCGGCGCTGTCGGGTGATCCACAGGACATCTACAAAACCGACGCCAAGGTCAAAGAGCTGATCCCCGACGACGCGCATTTGCACAACTGGCTGGACATGGCCCGCGAGCGCATCAGCTTCCAGGGTCTGCCGGCGCGTATCTGCTGGGTCGGTCTGGGCCAGCGCGCCAAGCTCGGTCTGGCCTTCAACGAAATGGTCCGTAGCGGTGAGCTGTCGGCCCCGGTGGTGATCGGTCGCGACCACCTCGACTCCGGCTCGGTGGCCAGTCCCAACCGCGAAACCGAATCGATGCAGGACGGTTCCGACGCCGTCTCCGATTGGCCGCTGCTCAACGCACTGCTGAACACCGCCAGCGGCGCGACCTGGGTCTCCTTGCACCACGGCGGCGGTGTCGGCATGGGCTTCTCGCAGCATTCGGGGATGGTGATCGTCTGCGACGGTACCGATGAGGCTGCCGAACGCATCGCTCGCGTGCTGCATAACGACCCGGCGACTGGCGTCATGCGCCATGCCGATGCCGGTTACCAGATTGCCATCGACTGCGCGAAAGAGCAGGGGCTGAATCTGCCGATGATCACTGGCGGGTAACACGCTCTGGTTTATGTGGGAGCGAGCCTGCTCGCGAAGGCGTCGTGTCAGTCGCTACTGCTGTGCCTGATACACCCGATTCGCGAGCAGGCTCGCTCCCACAGAGGAATTTCAGTGAACCCGAATAGCAATCCACAGAGGTTGAATCATGGCGGTTAACAACGAACGTGCAGGCAGTACACCGTTGATCGAAAGGCGTTCGATCGACTACATCCCGGAAGCGGAAAGACACGGTCGTCTGTTCAGCCAGTTCACCCTGTGGATGGGCGCCAACCTGCAGATCACCGCGATCGTCACCGGGGCCTTGGCGGTGGTACTTGGCGGTGATGTGTTCTGGTCGTTGATCGGTCTATTGATCGGTCAGTTGCTCGGCGGTGGTGTGATGGCGCTGCATGCCGCGCAGGGACCGAAACTGGGCTTGCCGCAGATGATCTCCAGCCGTGTGCAATTCGGCGTTTATGGCGCAGCGATTCCGATCGTGCTGGTGTGCCTGATGTACCTGGGTTTCACCGCCACCGGGACAGTGCTCTCCGGGCAGGCGCTGGGGCAGCTGTTCAACGTCAGCGACAGCTTTGGCATCCTTATTTTCGCCAGCGTCATCGTGCTGGTCACAGTGCTTGGCTACCGTGTAATCCACTGGATCGGCCGCGTCGCCAGTGTGATTGGCGTGATCGCTTTCGTGTTCCTGTTCTGGCGGCTGATGAGCCAGACCGACGTCGGTGCGCTCCTGCAGATTCGTCATTTCAGCTGGAGCAGTTTCCTGTTGGCGGTGTCGCTGGCGGCGTCCTGGCAGATCGCCTTCGGCCCGTACGTGGCGGACTACTCGCGCTACCTGCCGAGCGCCACTTCATCGGTGAAAACCTTTTTCGCCGCTGGCGCAGGTTCGGTGATCGGCGCCCAGGTGGCGATGATCCTCGGTGTGTTTGCCGCCGCTTCAGCCAACGGTCAATTCGCTGGCCATGAAGTCGCCTACATCGTCGGGCTCGGCGGTACCGGCGCCACTGCCGCGCTGCTGTATTTCAGCATCGCGTTCGGCAAGGTGACCATTTCGACGCTGAACTCCTACGGCAGCTTCATGTGCATCGCCACCATCATCAGTGGTTTCAAAGGGCACCTGACGGTTACTCGCATGCAGCGGCTGATCTTCGTGCTGTTCATCGTCGGCGCGGCAACCCTTATTGCCCTGCTCGGGCAGCACTCGTTCCTCGGTGCGTTCAAGTCGTTCATCCTGTTTCTGCTCGCCTTCTTCACCCCGTGGAGCGCGATCAATCTGGTCGACTACTACTGCATAACCCGCGAGCGTTACGACGTGCCGGCGCTGGCCGATCCGAACGGTCGCTACGGACGCTGGAACCTGCTCGGCATCAGCGTCTATGTGTTCGGTGTACTGGTGCAGCTGCCGTTCATCTCGACCAAGTTCTACACCGGGCCGCTGGTGGCCGCCCTCGGTGATGTGGACATTTCCTGGATCATCGGTCTGGTTCTCCCGGCCGCCGTCTATTACTTCTGCGCAAAGAAATGGCACAGCGCAGTGCCCGATCGCCTGATTCTGCCGGTCGAGCAGAACAGCACCCGACAAGCAAAAACGAGCGGGACCGGTCGCGCTGCGGCGCAGGCCTGATCTGGACGTGGACCAGGCTGGATGCCTCTTGAACTGCCGTAAGCCCATTCATGATTAGGAGCGTCACGACAATGAAATCGAACAAGACCCTGCTGACCACATTGCTGTCCATGGGCCTGTTGGCCAGTGCCGGTGCGACGCAAGCCGCCGGCTGGTGCGAATCGGGCAAACCGGTGAAATTCGCCGGGCTGAACTGGGAGAGCGGCATGCTCCTGACCGACGTTATGCAAGTGGTGCTGGAGAAAGGTTACGGCTGCAAGACCGACAGCCTGCCGGGCAATTCCATCACCATGGAAAACGCCCTGAGCAGCAACGATATTCAAGTGTTCGCCGAAGAGTGGGTCGGCCGCAGCGAGGTCTGGAACAAGGCCGAGAAGGCCGGCAAGGTCGTCGGTGTCGGCGCACCGGTGGTGGGCGCGGTCGAAGGCTGGTACGTGCCGCGTTACGTGATCGAAGGCGACGCCAAGCGCAAGCTCGAGGCAAAAGCCCCGGACCTGAAAAACATCGCTGATCTGGGCAAGTATTCCGCCGTATTCAAGGACGCCGAAGAGCCGTCCAAGGGCCGCTTCTATAACTGCCCGGCCGGCTGGACCTGCGAGCTCGACAACAGCGAAATGCTCAAGAGTTATGGCCTGGAAAACAGCTACACCAACTTCCGCCCAGGCACAGGACCTGCGCTGGATGCGGCGGTGCTGTCGAGCTACAAGCGTGGCGAGCCGATCCTCTTCTACTACTGGTCGCCGACGCCGCTGATGGGCCAGATCGACGCGGTCAAACTGGAAGAGAAACCCGGCGTCGACAAGACCGTCAGCATCAAGGTCGGCCTGTCGAAAACCTTCCACGACGAAGCCCCGGAACTGGTCGCCGTGCTGGAAAAGGTCAACCTGCCGATCGACCTGCTCAATCAGAACCTTGGGCGCATGGCCAAGGAACGTATCGAGTCGGCAAAACTGGCGAAAATCTTCCTCAAGGAACATCCTGAAGTCTGGCACGCATGGGTGAGCGACGACGCAGCCAAGAAAATCGACGCGGCCTTGTAGGTCAGGTTTCCCCGGCTGCCAGCCACGGCAGCCGGACGCTTGATCGCAACCCCTTGATTGAGAGTCCCTTATGTTTCCCGAAAGCTTTACCTTTTCCATCGCCGACTGGGTCAACGGTTGGGTCGATTCGCTGGTGACCAACTACGGCGACGTGTTCCGGCATATCTCCGACACGCTGCTGTGGGCCATTGTCAGCCTCGAAGGTTTGCTGCGTGCGGCGCCGTGGTGGTTGATGCTGGCAATCGTCGGTGTCATCGCCTGGCACGCCACGCGCAAGGTCGTGACCACCGCCGTGATTGTCGGCTTGCTGTTTCTGGTGGGTG
Organism: Pseudomonas sp. CCNWLW23; assembly: GCF_037095675.1. Lineage (NCBI taxonomy): Bacteria > Pseudomonadati > Pseudomonadota > Gammaproteobacteria > Pseudomonadales > Pseudomonadaceae > Pseudomonas > Pseudomonas sp. CCNWLW23. The sequence continues at coordinate 31,224 of NZ_JBAWKM010000022.1, forward strand.
CGGTCGGCCTGTGGGACAAGCTCATGCAGACCCTGGCGCTGATGATGGTCGCGACGATCATTTCGGTGCTGATCGGCATCCCGCTGGGGATCCTCTCGGCGCGCAGCAATCGCCTGCGTTCGGTGCTGATGCCGCTGCTCGACATCATGCAGACCATGCCGAGTTTCGTGTACCTGATTCCGGTGCTGATGCTGTTCGGCCTGGGCAAGGTGCCGGCGATTTTCGCCACGGTGATCTACGCCGCGCCGCCGCTGATTCGCCTGACCGACCTCGGTATTCGTCAGGTCGACGGTGAAGTCATGGAGGCGATCAACGCCTTCGGCGCCAACCGCTGGCAGCAACTGTTCGGCGTGCAACTGCCGCTGGCGCTGCCGAGCATCATGGCCGGGATCAACCAGACCACGATGATGGCCCTGTCGATGGTGGTGATCGCTTCGATGATCGGCGCCCGTGGCCTCGGTGAAGACGTGCTGGTGGGGATTCAGACCCTTAACGTCGGCCGAGGTCTCGAAGCCGGGCTGGCGATCGTGATTCTCGCGGTGGTCATCGACCGCATTACTCAAGCGTACGGTCGGCCACGCCACGAGGTGAGCAAATGAGTAACGCAAGCGTGAGCAAGATCGAAGTGCGCAACGTCTTCAAGATTTTCGGCAACCGCGCCAAGGATGCGCTGGCCATGGTCGGCCAGGGCAAGAGCAAGGACCAGGTGCTCAGCGAAACCGGTTGCGTGGTCGGCGTGAACGACTTGTCGCTGAGTATCGGCACCGGCGAAATCTTTGTGATCATGGGCCTGTCCGGCTCGGGCAAATCCACCCTGGTACGGCACTTCAATCGGCTGATCGACCCCACCAGCGGGGCGATTCTGGTCGATGGCGAGGACATCCTGCAGTACGACATGGACGCCCTGCGCGAATTTCGTCGACACAAGATCAGCATGGTGTTCCAGAGCTTCGGTCTGCTGCCGCACAAAACCGTGCTCGATAACGTCGCCTACGGCCTGAAAGTGCGCGGCGAAAGCAAGCAGGTCTGCGCCGAACGCGCGCTGCACTGGATCAACACCGTCGGCCTCAAAGGCTACGAAAACAAATACCCGCACCAGCTCTCCGGCGGCATGCGTCAGCGCGTCGGCCTCGCCCGTGCATTGGCGGCGGACACCGACATCATCCTCATGGACGAAGCGTTCAGTGCGCTGGACCCGCTGATCCGCGCCGAAATGCAGGACCAGTTGCTGGAACTGCAAAAGACCCTGCATAAAACCATCGTCTTCATCACCCACGACCTCGACGAAGCCGTGCGCATCGGCAATCGCATCGCGATTCTCAAGGATGGCCGGTTGATCCAGGTGGGCACGCCAAGAGAGATCCTGCATTCGCCGGCGGATGAGTATGTCGACCGGTTCGTACAGCGGCGGGCGGCGGTGGTGTGACGCTGAGTGGCCGTTGTGGTGAGGGGATTTATCCCCGTTCGGCTGCGAAGCAGTCGTAAAACCGGCCACTGCGGTCTGTCTGACGGATTTGCGGGCATGGTTTGGGGCGGCTTCGCCACCCAACGGGGATAAATCCCCTCACCACAGGGTTCCCGGCATCAACAGAATTGGTATGAGGTTAGAGATGTCCCAGGCTGAAAAAATCGTTATCACAGGCAGCCCTCTGCGTTGGCAGGACGTGGTCGCTGTCGCCCGTCACGGTGCGCCGCTGGAACTGTCCAGCGACATCTGGGCGCGCATCGACAATGCTCAGGCCATCGTTCAGCGCATCGTCGCCAGCGGCGAGCGCGCCTATGGCGTCAACACCGGTCTCGGCGGTCTGTCCAACGTTTCGCTGCAAGACGAACAGCTCAGCCAACTCTCGCGCAACACCTTGCTCAGCCATGCCTGCGGTGTCGGCCCGGTGCTCAGCGACGAGCAGACCCGCGCAATCATCTGCGCTGCGATCCACAACTACAGCCACGGCAAGTCCGGCCTGCATCGGCGTGTCGTCGAAGGGCTGCTGGCGCTGCTCAATCGCGGCATCACCCCGCAGGTGCCGTCGCAGGGTTCGGTGGGTTATCTGACGCACATGGCGCACATCGGCATCGCGCTGCTCGGCGTCGGTAATGTCAGCTATCGCGGGCAGATCACCTCGGCGCAACAGGCGTTGGCCGAAGAAGGCCTGCAACCAGTGCAACTCGGTGCGAAGGATGGCTTGTGTCTGGTCAACGGCACGCCGTGCATGACTGGCCTCAGTTGCCTGGCGATTGCCGACGCTACGCGGCTGTTGCAATGGGCCGACGTCATCGGCGCGATGAGTTTCGAAGCCCAGCGCGGCCAGATCGATGCGTTCGATGCCGAAATCATTGCGCTCAAGCCGCATCCGGGCATGCAGCAGGTCGGCAACAACCTGCGCGCCTTGCTCGATGGCAGCGAAGTGATCGCTGCGAGCAAAGGCATTCGCACTCAGGATGCGCTGAGCATTCGTTCGATCCCGCAGGTTCACGGCGCCGCCCGTGATCAACTGGAGCATGCGATCAAACAGGTCGAAGCCGAACTCAACGGCTGCACCGACAACCCGTTACTGCTCGGCACGCCGGACAATTTCCGGGTGATGTCGCAGGCCAACCCGCACGGTCAATCCGTGGCGATGGCGGCGGATCTGCTGGCGATTGCCATGGCCGAAATCGGCTCGATTGCCGAGCGCCGTCTGGACCGTTTGGTCAACCCGCACGTCAGCGGTCTGCCGGCGTTTCTGGTGGCCAATCCCGGGGTCAACTCGGGAATGATGATCGTGCAATACGTCGCCGCATCGCTGTGTGCGGAAAACCGCCAATTGGCGCAACCGGCGGTACTCGACAACTACATCACCTCGGGCCTACAGGAAGATCACCTGAGCATGGGCACCAACGCCGCGCTGAAGCTGCATCGCGCGCTGGAAAACTGCACGCAGATCCTCGCGATTGAATACCTGCTGGCGGCGCAGGCGTTTGAATTCCTCAAGGAACAGCGCTTTGGCGTGGGCACTGACTGCGCGTGGAAACTGCTGCGCGAAACGGTCCCGGCCTACGATCAGGACCGCTGGCTGGCGCCGGATATCGCCGCCGCTGCGACCGTGCTGAAAGACCCGAATCTGCCGCACAACGTTCTACCGAATTTGCACTGACTACTACCCATACCAGCGTGCCAAGGCGTGGATCGTTCACAAGACGAGAAGCGACGGATAACGGAATGCTCCGGAGCGACTGGTAGTTAATAACAATGCCTGACAGGAGCATTTTAATGACTGCGTTGAATCTGATCCCCGGCCAACTGAGCCTGGCCCAACTGCGTGACGTCTACCAGCATCCCGTAACCTTGACTCTCGACAACAGCGCCAGCGCGCAGATCGAGGCCAGCGTCGCCTGCGTCGAGCAGATCCTCGCGGAGAACCGCACCGCCTACGGCATCAACACCGGTTTCGGCCTGCTGGCCTCGACGCGCATCGCCAGTGAAGACCTGGAAAACCTGCAGCGTTCGCTGGTGCTCTCGCACGCGGCCGGCGTCGGCCAGCCGATCAGCGATGACCTTGTACGACTGATCATGGTGCTCAAGGTCAACAGCCTCAGCCGGGGTTTCTCCGGCATCCGTCGGCAGGTGATCGATGCGCTGATCGCGCTGATAAATGCCGAGGTCTATCCGCACATTCCGCTGAAAGGTTCGGTCGGTGCGTCGGGGGATCTGGCGCCGTTGGCGCACATGTCGCTGGTGCTGCTGGGCGAGGGCAAGGCCCGCTACAAGGGCGAATGGCTTGAGGCCACCGAAGCGCTGAAAGTCGCCGGCCTGGCGCCGCTGACGTTAGCGGCTAAAGAAGGTCTGGCGTTGCTCAACGGTACTCAGGTTTCCACAGCGTTTGCCCTGCGCGGTTTGTTCGAAGGCGAGGATCTGTTTGCCGGTGCAGTGGCGCTGGGCAGTCTTACTGTTGAAGCCGTGCTCGGTTCGCGCTCGCCGTTCGACGCGCGCATTCATGCCGCACGCGGGCAGAAAGGTCAGATCGACGCCGCTGCCGCGTACCGCGATCTGCTCGGTGAGCGCAGCGAAGTCTCCGCCTCGCACCAGAATTGCGACAAGGTCCAGGACCCGTACTCGCTGCGCTGCCAGCCGCAAGTCATGGGCGCCTGCCTGACCCAGTTCCGTCAGGCCGCTGAAGTGCTGGCGGTCGAAGCCAACGCGGTTTCCGACAACCCGCTGGTATTCGCCGCTGAAGGCGACGTGATTTCCGGCGGCAACTTCCACGCCGAACCAGTGGCCATGGCCGCTGACAACATGGCCCTGGCCATCGCTGAAATCGGCTCGCTGAGCGAGCGGCGCATCTCGCTGATGATGGACAAGCACATGTCGCAACTGCCGCCATTCCTGGTGGCCAATGGCGGGGTGAACTCCGGTTTCATGATCGCCCAGGTCACCGCTGCGGCGTTGGCCAGTGAAAACAAGGCGCTGTCCCATCCACATTCGGTGGACAGCCTGCCGACCTCGGCCAACCAGGAAGATCACGTATCGATGGCCCCGGCGGCGGGCAAGCGTCTGTGGGAAATGGCCGAGAACACTCGCGGCATTCTCGCTGTGGAATGGCTGGCGGCGGTGCAGGGCCTGGATCTGCGCAACGGTCTGAAGACCTCGCCGAAGCTTGAACAGGCACGGGCGATTTTGCGCAAGGAAGTGCCGTTCTATGAAAAGGACCGCTTCTTTGCGCCGGACATCAATGCTGCGACGCAATTGCTGGCGTCGCGGTGTTTGACCGAGCTTGTTGCTGGGCAGTTGTTGCCTAGTTTGTAAGCGCTTTACGGGGAGATTTGTATTGTTAGTGAAATCGATCCCCCTCACCCCAGCCCTCTCCCCCAAGGGGGAGAGGGGGAAGGGAGCCGATCTTCATTGTTTTCGCAACGTGAGTTCGGCTGAGAAATTTCAGGTCGACATCTCTCGACAGAACAACCCGGTCAGTCCCCTCTCCCTCTGGGAGAGGGCTAGGGTGAGGGGCTTTTGAGGCGGCTCACCATACAAACCCAAACGGAGGCCAACAGTGAAAACCCTCTGGCAACACTGCCACGTCGCAACCATGGCCAACGGCGCCTATTCGATCATCGAGGATGCCGCGATCGTCACGTCCGGCGCGCTCATCGAGTGGATCGGCCCACGCACTCAATTGCCGTCCGGCGAATACCCGGCGGTCAATGATTTGCAGGGTGCGTGGGTCACCCCCGGTCTGATCGACTGCCACACCCACACCGTGTTCGGCGGCAACCGCAGCGGCGAATTCGAGCAGCGTCTGCAAGGCGTCAGCTATGCCGAGATCGCCGCGCAGGGCGGCGGCATCGCCAGCACCGTGCGCGCCACTCGCGAAGCCACTGAGGACGAGCTGTTCGCCAGCGCCGCCAAACGCCTGAAAAGCCTGATGCGCGACGGCGTGACCACGGTGGAAATGAAATCCGGCTACGGTCTCGATCTGGCCAACGAGCGCAAGCTGCTGCGGGTCATCCGGCGCCTGGCCGAAGAGCTGCCGATCAGCGTGCGCAGCACTTGCCTGGCGGCGCACGCGTTGCCGCCGGAGTACAAGGATCGCGCCGACGATTACATCGATCTGGTCTGCGAGCAGATGCTCCCGGCCCTTGCCGCCGAAGGTCTGGTCGATGCCGTGGATGCGTTCTGCGAATACCTGGCGTTTTCGCCGGAGCAGGTCGAGCGGGTGTTCGTCGCCGCGCAACAACTCGGACTGCCGGTAAAGCTGCACGCCGAGCAGTTGTCCTCGCTGCACGGCTCCAGCCTCGCCGCGCGCTACAAAGCCTTGTCCGCCGATCACCTAGAGTTCATGGACGAGGACGATGCCATCGCCATGGCCGCTGCCGACACCGTCGCCGTGCTGCTGCCAGGCGCGTTCTACTTCCTGCGCGAAACCCAATTGCCGCCGATGGACGCGCTGCGCAAACACAAGGTGAAAATCGCCATCGCCAGCGACCTCAATCCCGGCACCTCGCCAGCGCTGTCGTTGCGCCTGATGCTGAACATGGCCTGCACCTGTTTCCGCATGACCCCGGAAGAAGCTCTGGCCGGAGCGACCATCCATGCCGCGCAGGCGTTGGGCATGGCGCAGACCCATGGCTCGCTGGAGGTCGGCAAGGTCGCCGATTTCGTGGCGTGGGACATCGAGCGTCCGGCGGATCTGGCCTATTGGCTCGGTGGCGATCTGGACAAGCGCGTCGTGCGTCACGGCGTCGAATCGAATCTGTAGGAGAACGGTTGTGGACAAGGTTCTGAGTTTCAAACAAGGCCGCGTGCCGCTGCTGATCAGCATGCCCCACGCCGGCGTGCGTCTGACCCCGGCGGTCGAAGTCGGGTTGATCCCCGCCGCGAAGAGTTTGCCGGACACCGACTGGCATATCCCGCAGCTCTACGATTTTGCCGAGGAACTGGGCGCGAGTACCCTGGCGGCAGAGTATTCGCGCTTCGTCATCGACCTCAACCGGCCGTCCGACGACAAGCCGTTGTATGCCGGGGCGACCACCGGGTTGTATCCGGCGACGTTGTTCGACGGCATTCCGTTGTTTCAGGAAGGTCTGGAACCGTCGAAAGAGGAGCGCGCGACTTACCTGGAGCAGATCTGGACGCCGTATCACCGCACCTTGCAGCAAGAACTGACGCGGCTGAAGGCTGAATTCGGCTACGCGCTGTTGTTCGATGCGCACTCGATCCGCTCGATCATCCCGCACCTGTTCGACGGCAAACTGCCGGACTTCAACCTCGGCACCTTCAATGGCGCCAGTTGTGATCCGCAACTGGCTGCTGAACTGGAAGTGATCTGCGCGCGGCACGAGCAGTTTACTCATGTGCTCAACGGTCGCTTCAAAGGCGGGCACATCACCCGCCAGTACGGCGATCCGGCGCAGAGCATCCACGCCGTGCAGCTGGAACTGTGCCAGTCCACCTACATGGAAGAGTTCGACCCGTTCCGCTACCGCGCCGATCTGGCCGAACCGACGCGGGTGGTGCTCAGGGAATTGCTGCAGGGACTGCTCGCTTGGGGTGAAAAACACCACAACGCCTGAAGCACCCCTGCAGGAGCTGCCGAAGGCTGCAATCTTTGATCGTTCCCACGCTCTGCGTGGGAATCCAGCCCGTGACGCTCCGCGTCACTGGACGCGGAGCGTCCCAAGAGGCGTTCCCACGCAGAGCGTGGGAACGATCAGGCCCCGGAGCATGCTCATTGACGCAAATCGGGTTTATGATGCCCAACGGCAGAATAATACGAGTCCCCTCAGGGATGACCTCGACCCCTTACGGAGCGCGCAATGCAGACTTTGTTTCCGCAGATCAAACCCCACGCCCGGCACGATCTGGCTGTCGATGACACCCATACGCTGTACGTCGATGAAAGCGGCTCGCCGGAGGGTTTACCGGTGGTGTTCATCCACGGTGGCCCCGGCGCCGGCTGTGACGCCCAGAGCCGACGCTATTTCGATCCGAATCTGTATCGCATTGTCACCTTCGACCAGCGCGGCTGCGGTCGTTCCACCCCGCACGCCAGCCTGGAAAACAACACCACCTGGGATCTGGTCGAGGACCTGGAGCGCATCCGCAAACACTTGGGCATTGAAAAATGGGTGCTGTTCGGCGGCTCCTGGGGTTCGACCCTGGCGCTGGCCTACGCGCAAACCCACCCGGAGCGGGTCCATGGTCTGATTCTGCGCGGGATTTTCCTGTGCCGTCCGCAGGAAATCGAATGGTTCTATCAGGCCGGCGCCAGCCGTCTGTTCCCCGATTACTGGCAGGACTACATCGCGCCGATCCCGCTGGACGAGCGCGACGACCTGCTCAACGCTTTCCACAAACGCCTGACCGGCAACGATCAGATCGCCCAGATGCATGCGGCGAAGGCGTGGTCGACCTGGGAAGGGCGCACCGCGACCCTGCGCCCGAACCCGCTGGTGGTCGATCGTTTCTCCGAGCCGCAGCGCGCGCTGTCGATCGCGCGGATCGAATGCCACTACTTCACCAACAATGCCTTCCTTGAACCTAACCAGCTGATTCGCGACATGGGCAAGATCGCTCATCTGCCCGGCGTGATCATTCACGGTCGTTACGACGTGATCTGCCCGCTCGACAACGCCTGGGAATTGCACCAGGCCTGGCCGAACAGCGAATTGCAGGTGATCCGCGACGCCGGCCACGCCGCGTCCGAGCCGGGCATCACCGATGCGCTGGTGCGCGCGGCGAGCAAAATGGCCCAGCGCCTGCTCGACCTGCCGCTCGAAGAAGCATGAAGGCGCTGTTGCAACGCGTACGCGGTGCGCGGGTTGAAGTCGCCGGCGAGGTAGTCGGCGCGGTCGATCAGGGTTTGCTGGTGCTGGTGGCGGTAGAACCCGACGACACGCGTACCAGCGCCGACAAACTTCTGCATAAGCTGCTTAACTATCGGGTATTCAGTGACGCCGAGGGCAAGATGAATCTGTCCCTGGCGGATGTGGGTGGCGGGTTGCTGCTGGTCTCTCAGTTCACCCTCGCCGCCGACACCAAAAGCGGCCTGCGTCCGAGCTTTTCTACGGCCGCACCGCCGGCGCTGGGTGAAGAATTGTTCGACTATTTATTGAGTCAGGCGAAACAGGTGCATGGCACTGTGGCATCAGGTAGATTCGGCGCCGATATGCAGGTGCACCTGGTCAACGATGGCCCGGTAACCTTCCTGTTACAGACCTGACAGTGCCTGAAACATGTTTTTCGGCAATTTCGACTGTTTTTAGGCTGTTTTCGCGATAAATACTTTGTTACCCCTGATGCGTTGTCATCCGGGCTACTAGATAATCGCGCGCTGCGGGGATCGACATTCGTTGATCCGTTTTGACTTAGGTAGAGACTTGTCTGGATCCGATTGGGGAATCATTTTGCCCCGGCGGAGTCGGAACAATGCTCGCCAACCTGGCATAAAGATAGCTGGCCGTTGGTTTATTGATCTGTTTTCGGCGAGGGTTGCTCGTGATTGTTAGTCCCTGTAATGCAGCAAAAATGTCTGCCAAACGCCTGCGAAGTGCTCTGGTAGCGGGTTCGGCGCTCCTGTGCCTGCTCAGCGCCGGTCAGCTTTGGGCGTTCAATCTTGACGACGTATCGGCCAAGGCCAAAGAGCTGGCCGGGCAGAAGTTCGAAGCCCCGCGCAGCAACCTGCCGAACGAATTCCGCGAAATGAAGTTCGCGGACTACCAGAAGATCCGCTTCCTCACCGAAAAGGCTGAGTGGGCCGATCAGAAGACGCCGTTCAAGCTCTCCTTCTATCACCAGGGTATGCACTTCGATACACCGGTGAAAATCAACGAAATCACCACCAATACCGTCTCGGAGATCAAATACGATCCGAGCCGCTTCGATTTCGGCGACCTGAAATTCGATCCGAAAGCCACCGAACAACTGGGCTATGCCGGTTTCCGTGTGCTGTACCCGATCAACAAGGCCGACAAGCAAGACGAGATCATGACCATGCTCGGCGCGAGTTACTTCCGCGTCGTCGGCAAGGGCCACACCTATGGTCTGTCGGCCCGTGGTCTGGCGATCGATACCGCGCTGCCGTCGGGTGAAGAATTCCCGCGTTTCCGCGAGTTCTGGATTCAGCAGCCCAAGCCGGGCGACAAGCACCTGGTGATCTTCGCTCTGCTCGACTCGCCGCGTGCCACTGGTGCCTACCGCCTGATCCTGCGTCCGGGCAGCGACACCATCGTCGACGTCAAGGCGCAGATGTTCCTGCGTGACAAGGTTGGCAAACTGGGTATCGCGCCGCTGACCAGCATGTTCCTGTTCGGCGCCAACCAGCCGTCGAAAGTGCTCAACTACCGTCGTGAACTGCACGACTCCAGCGGTCTGTCGATCCATGCCGGCAACGGTGAGTGGATCTGGCGCCCACTGAACAACCCGAAACATCTGGCCGTGAGCAACTTCAGCGTCGAGAATCCGCGTGGTTTCGGTCTGCTGCAGCGTGGCCGTGACTTCAGCCACTACGAAGACCTCGACGACCGCTACGACAAGCGCCCGAGTGCCTGGATCGAGCCGAAGGGCGAGTGGGGCAAGGGCACTGTCGATCTGGTAGAGATTCCGACCGCTGACGAAACCAACGACAACATCGTTGCGTTCTGGAGCCCGGAAAAAATGCCGGAGCCAGGCCAGCCGCTGGACTTCGCCTACCGTATGCACTGGACCATGGACGAAGCAGCACTCCACGCGCCGGACAGCGCCTGGGTGGCACAGACCCTGCGTTCGACCGGTGACGTCAAACAATCGAACCTGATCCGTCAGCCCGATGGCAGCGTGGCCTATCTGGTCGACTTCGAAGGTCCATCGCTGGCGGCCCTGACGCCGGATGCCGACGTGCGCAGTCAGGTCAGCGTCGGTGACAACGCCGAACTGGTCGAGAACAGCGTGCGCTACAACCCGGAAACCAAGGGCTGGCGCCTGACCCTGCGGATGAAGATCAAGGATCCGAGCAAAGCGACCGAAATGCGTGCCGCCCTGGTTCAGCCAGTGGTCACCGCAGATCTGGGCAAATCGGTGCCGGCGTCCAATTCGTCGGTCGCCAAGGCTGACAAGGTTGCCGCCAAGCAACAGGAAAAACTCGACAAGGAAGCCAAGGCCGCCGAAGCCAAACAGGCTGAAGCCAAGCCTGCAGCCGACGCCAAGGACAAGGCCAACAAAGACGCCAAGCAGCCAGTCGCTGCCGACGCGGTCCCAGCCACACCGGAATCGGCGCCGACTGAAGAAGTCCTGACCGAGACCTGGAGCTATCAGTTGCCTGCCGATGAGTAATTCACCAGTACAGCCAGAGACTCTGTCCGAGTATCTGGCGCATCTGCCGATGACCGACGAGCAACGCGCGGAACTCGCGGGTTGCCAGTCGTTCAGCGAGCTGCATGAACGCCTGTCGTCCTCGACATTCGACGCCCCTGCCGAAGCCGCCCAGGCTTCGGTGGGCAAGCGTCTGACCCTGAGCACTGCCGAAGAACTGGCTGAAGCGGAAATGCTGATGCTCGACGCCAGTGGTCGGGTCAGCCTCAAGGCGACCCCGCCGATCCGCCGCACCAAGGTCGTGCCGGAGCCATGGCGCACCAATATCCTGGTGCGTGGCTGGCGCCGTCTGACCGGGCGCACCAACCCGCCGCAGCCGCCGAAGGACGCCAATGTCCTGCCGGCCGCGCGCTGGCGCACCGTCGGTTCGATCCGCCGCTACATTCTGTTGCTGCTGATGCTCGGCCAGACCATCGTTGCCGGCTGGTACATGAAAGGCATCATGCCGTACCAGGGCTGGTCGTTCGTCGATCTGGAAGAAGTCCTGCATCAGCCGCTGCTGCAAACCGCCACGCAAGTGCTGCCGTACGCGCTGCAAACCAGCATCCTGATTCTGTTCGGGATTCTGTTCTGCTGGGTCTCGGCCGGCTTCTGGACCGCGCTGATGGGCTTCCTCGAGTTGCTCACCGGCCACGATAAATACCGTATCTCCGGGAAAAGCGCTGGTAACGAGCCGATTCCCAAAGATGCGCGTACTGCGCTGGTGATGCCGATCTGCAACGAAGACGTGCCGCGTGTATTCGCCGGTCTGCGTGCGACGTTCGAATCGGTCGCGGCCACCGGTGATCTGGATCGCTTCGACTTTTTCGTCCTCAGCGACAGTAACGACACCGATATCTGCGTCGCCGAGCAACAGGCCTGGCTGGATGTCTGCCGCGAGGCCAAGGGCTTCGGCAAGATCTTCTATCGCCGTCGTCGCCGTCGTGTGAAACGCAAGAGCGGCAACCTCGACGACTTCTGCCGTCGTTGGGGCGGTGACTACAAGTACATGGTCGTGCTCGACGCCGACTCGGTGATGAGCGGCGAGTGCCTGACCAGTCTGGTGCGCCTGATGGAAGCCACGCCGGACGCCGGGATCATCCAGACCGCGCCACGTGCGTCGGGCATGGACACCCTGTATGCGCGGATGCAGCAGTTTGCGACCCGCGTGTACGGCCCGCTGTTTACCGCCGGTCTGCACTTCTGGCAGTTGGGTGAATCCCACTACTGGGGTCACAACGCGATCATCCGCATGAAGCCGTTTATCGACCACTGCGCCTTGGCGCCGTTGCCGGGCAAGGGCGCGTTCTCCGGTGCGATCCTGTCCCACGACTTCGTCGAAGCTGCGCTGATGCGTCGGGCCGGCTGGGGCGTGTGGATTGCCTACGACCTGCCGGGCAGTTACGAAGAGCTGCCGCCGAACCTGCTCGATGAGCTCAAGCGTGACCGCCGCTGGTGCCACGGCAACCTGATGAACTTCCGCCTGTTCCTGGTCAAGGGCATGCACCCGGTGCACCGCGCGGTGTTCCTCACCGGCGTGATGTCTTACCTGTCGGCGCCGTTGTGGTTCTTCTTCCTGGTGTTGTCGACCGCGCTGCTGGCGGTGAACACGCTGATGGAGCCGCAGTACTTCCTCGAGCCGCGTCAGCTCTATCCGCTGTGGCCACAATGGCATCCGGACAAGGCCATCGCGCTGTTCTCGACGACCATCGTGCTGCTGTTCCTGCCGAAGCTGTTGAGCATCATCCTGATCTGGGCCAAGGGCGCGAAAGAGTTCGGCGGCAAGTTCAAGGTGACCCTGTCGATGCTGCTGGAGATGCTGTTCTCCATGCTGCTGGCGCCGGTGCGGATGATTTTCCACACCCGCTTCGTCCTCGCCGCGTTCCTCGGCTGGGCCGCGACCTGGAACTCGCCGCAGCGTGACGACGACTCGACGCCGTGGAGCGAGGCGGTCAAGCGCCACGGTCCGCAGACGTTGCTGGGCTTCTTGTGGGCGCTGCTGGTGATCTGGCTGAACCCGAGCTTCCTCTGGTGGCTGGTGCCGATCGTCGGTTCGCTGATGCTGTCGATCCCGGTATCGGTGATCTCCAGCCGTGTCGGCCTTGGTCTGAAGACCCGTGACGAGAGCCTGTTCCTCATCCCCGAGGAATACAATCCGCCACAGGCCTTGCTGGCAACCGATCAGTACACCCACGAGAACCGCTATCACGCCCTCAACGACGGCTTCGTCCGCGCCGTGGTCGATCCTCAGCAGAATGCCCTGGCGTGCTCGCTGGCGACCTCGCGTCACGGCCAGGCCGAGCCGATCGAGTGGCTGCGTCAGGAACGCGTGCGTCACGCGATCAAGGTCGGCCCGGCCGGGCTGAACAACCATGATCGTCTGCAACTGCTTAGCGACCCTGTCGCACTGGCACGCCTGCACGAGCAGGTCTGGGCCGAAGGTCACGCTGAGTGGCTGGACGCCTGGCGCGCTTCGGTGAAAGCCGATCCGCATGCGCCGTTGCTGCCGCTGCGACCGGTGAGCCTGCAGGCTCAGCCGGCCTGATAAAAAAACCCCGCTGATTCAGCGGGGTTTTTTCATGTCCGCTGATTTGCGAACAAATCCGGATAAAGCCTAAAACCAGTGCATAGCATCCGTCGCCAAATTGGCGCGCCCGTTATCTACGACGCGCAGACCGCGCCGCTGCCTTCGCGAGCAGGCTCGCTCCCACCTTGGAATGCGTTTCCCTGTGGGAGCGAGCCTGCTCGCGAATGGCATCACCTCGGTTACAGGCGAACCGAGGTTGTGCATCAACTCAGACTTTGAAACGGCCTACCAGCATCTGCAGATGCGTGCCCAGTCGCGCCAGTTCAACGCTGGATGCGGCAGTCTCCTCGCTCGCCGCCGAGGTCTGATCGGACACATCGCGCACGTTCAGCACGCTGCGGTTGATCTCTTCGGCCACGGCGCTCTGTTGCTCGGCGGCTGCGGCGATCTGCTGGTTCATCGCCTGGATCGCCGAGACGGTGCGGGTGATGCTCTCCAGTGAGCCGCCGGCACGCCGGGTCAGTTCGACGCTGCTGTCGGTCAGGCTGCGGCTGTTGTCCATGATCGTCGCCACTTGCTGAGTGCCGTTTTGCAGACCGACGATCAGCTCCTCGATCTCTTCGGTGGACTTCTGTGTGCGCTGGGCGAGGCTGCGAACTTCGTCGGCAACCACGGCGAAACCACGTCCGGCTTCACCGGCGCGGGCCGCTTCGATGGCGGCGTTGAGCGCCAGCAGGTTGGTTTGCTGGGCCACCGACTTGATCACATCGAGGACGCTGCCGATCTTGTCGCTTTCACGCTTGAGCTCGCCCATGGCTTCGGTGGAATGGCCGACCTCGACCGCCAGACGTTCGATCTGGGCGATGGCTTCGCCGACGACCTTGTCGCCTTCGCGGGCCTGTTGGTCGGCGGCGACGGCGGCTTCCGAAGCTTCTTCAGCGTTGCGCGCGACTTCCTGCACGGTAGCCGCCATTTCGTTCATAGCGGTGGCGACCTGATCGGTCTCGATCTTCTGATTATTGACCCCGGCGCTGGTCTGCTCGGTCACCGCGGATAGCTCTTCAGCGGCGCTGGCGATCTGCGTGACGCCGTCGCTGATACCGCCGATCAACTCGCGCAGGCCCTGGGTCATGCTTTGCATCGAGCGCTGCAATTGACCGAGTTCATCGCGACGCAGGGAAACCAGGTTGTGGGTCAGGTCGCCGGCGGCCACGTGTTCGGCGACTTTCAGGGTCTGGGTCAGCGGAATGATGATTTGCCGAGTGATCGCCCAAGCCGCAATCAGACCGAAGGCCAGTGCCAGCGCAGTGGCGACCAGCAGCATGTTCTTGGCATGGGCAGCATCGGTGTCGCGCACCACGGTTTGCGATTCAGTAAGCTTCTTGCTCGCCGCGATCAGGATGTCGCCCTGAGCCGACATGTTGGCCAGTGCGGCGGTGTTCTTGACCTGTGAATCACGGAACTGAGCGACGGCGGCGCGATAGGCCTTGAGCGAGTCGGTGGCCTGCTGCAAGTTGGCGATGTGCTGCTCTGGCACGCGGGTCGGCAGGCTTTCGAGGTTTTTCAGGGCGTTGTCGATGGCGGTCAGCGCCGGTTGCTCGGCATCGGCCTTGCCGCTGTAGGTGTAGCCGCGCACCTGATAGCGCGCCTGCTGCAACAGTTTGCTCAGCTCGATCACCGCGTTGTACTGCGCAACGCTGTCACCTTGCAGCAGTGCACTTTCGACTTCGCCGACCTTGGCCACGGCATTATCGGCATTGGCGCCAAGCTTGCTGCGCGCGTCTTCACGCTGGACGGTGGCCTGGGTCATTTCGCCGAAAGCGCGTTTGTATTCGGCGACCGCAGCGAGCTGTTGATCGACCATCGCCACATCGGACGGCTGCTCGATCATGCCGCGTGCCGATTGCAGACCGCTTTCGAGTTTGCTGAGCAATTCATTGACCGCCCCCGGACCCTGTTCACCACGACGCATGTCGTAGTCCATGCGCGCCAGGCGCAGGTCTTTGGTCAGCTCATTGAGGCTGGAAATGAAGCCGAGCTTGTCGCCACGGCTGATGATGCCGCTCATGCCGGTCCAGCCGGTGAAAGTGATCAACAGCGTCAGCAACAGCACCAGGCCGAAACCGATGCCCAGCTTGCGTTTGACGCTGACGTTTCCAAGACTCTCGGCTAACCAACGGTACATGCGACCACTCCCTTCGGACCACTTAATTGGACTTATAGGGGCTGTATCGGCTGGGTGATGGCAATCTGTAACGCCACTTGTCTGCGACAGTAGGGGCTTGTAGGAGCTGACGAGTGCAACGAGGCTGCGATCCTTTGATCTTGCTTTTAAAACAAGATCAAAAGATCGCAGCCTTCGGCAGCTCCTACACAGGATCGGTGTCGGGTTAGAACAGGCGTGCAAGCAGGGCGGTGACGGCGGTTTCGACGCGCAGGATGCGCTCGCCCAGTTGCACCGGTTGCAGGCCGGATTTGGCCAGCAGATCGATTTCGTAGGGAATCCAGCCACCCTCGGGGCCGATGGCCAGGGTCACCGGTTCGCTCAGAGCGCGCGGGCAGGGCGGGAAGTTGCCGGGGTGGCCGACCAGGCCTAGTGTGCCCTCGGCGATCGCCGGCAAGCGATCTTCAACGAAAGGCTTGAAGCGCTTTTCGATGACGATCTCTGGCAGCACCGTATCGCGAGCCTGTTCGAGCCCGAGGATCAACTGCTCACGAATCGCTTCCGGCTCCAGAAATGGCGTCTGCCAGAAGCTTTTTTCGACGCGATAGCTGTTGACCAGAATCACCTTGGCCACGCCCATGGTCGCGACGGTCTGGAACACGCGGCGGAGCATTTTCGGCCGGGGCAGGGCCAGCACCAGGGTCAGCGGCAGTTTGGCCGGCGGTGGCTGATCGAGGCTGACGCGCAGCTCCGCTTCGCCCGCTTCCAGGCGCAGCAACTCGGCCGAACCCATCAACCCGTTGATGCGCCCGACGCGCAGGCTGTCGCCGACTTCCGAGCGATGAACTTCCTGCATGTGGGTCAGGCGCCGGTCGCGCAGGATCACGCGGTCGGCCGCAATGAAGTCGGCCTCTTCGAGCAGCAGCAGGTTCATGCCTGAGTCGCTGGCGGCTGGTCGTTGTGGTCGTCGGCCGGCGTTTCGTCCGGGCGTTCGCGCTTGCTGACCAGCGCGCCGAAGAGGATGCCGATCTCGAACAGCATCCACATCGGCACAGCCAGCAGGGTCTGCGAGAAGATGTCCGGCGGGGTCAGGATCATGCCGACCACGAAGCAGCCGATGATCACGTACGGGCGGATCTTCTTCAGGTATTTGACGTCGACCACGCCGATCCACACCAGCAGGACCACGGCCACGGGGATCTCGAACGCCACGCCGAAGGCGAAGAACAGCGTCATGACGAAATCGAGGTAGCTGGCGATGTCGGTCATCATTTCCACGCCGGCCGGGGTGGCAGCGGCGAAAAACTTGAAGATCAGCGGAAAGACGAAGTAATAGGCGAACGCCATGCCGATGTAGAAGAGCAGGATGCTGGAGATCAGCAGCGGTACCGCGACGCGTTTTTCATGCTTGTACAGGCCCGGCGCGATAAAGCCCCAGATCTGATGCAGGATCACTGGAATCGCAAGAAACAGCGAAACCATCATCGTCAGTTTCAGCGGCGTCAGGAACGGCGACGACACGTCGGTGGCGATCATCGTCGCGCCGACCGGCAGATACTGGCGCAGCGGCGTCGAGACGAAGGTGTAGATCTGCTGGGTAAACGCGAACAGCCCGGCAAAGATAATGAAGATCGCCGCCACGCAACGCAGCAGGCGGGTGCGCAACTCGGTGAGGTGCGAAACCAGCGGCATGTGCTGGTCGTTTTCCGGAAGATCGCTCATGGGGCTCGCGGCGGCAGTGTAGGGTCTTGAGGCGCTGGTGTAGTCGGCGCGGCGGAGGGCGCTACGTGTTCAACCGATGTGTCTGTGGTAATCGGCGCGGTTCCTGGCGGTGTTACAACAGGTGCAGGAGTCGGAGCGGCAGCGCTGTGAATCGTCTGCTCGCCCACAGGCTCGACCGGCGACGGCTCCTGCTGGTTCGGATTGAAGATCTTCCGCGCCTCTTGCTCCAGCGACAGAATATGTTCGTTGTGCAGTTGCCGACGGATCTCGTCGGCACCGATTTCACGTTCAACTTCCTGTTTGATCGCGTTGAAGCTGCGCTTCAGGCGGCCGACCCACAGACCGGCGGTGCGCGCCGCGCCCGGCAGACGCTCGGGGCCGAGCACCAGCAGGGCGACGAGGCCGACGAGCAGCAGTTCAGAGAAGCTGATACCAAACATTAGTCAGTGCTCACACGTCTTTGCGGATCGGCTCTTCGACTTTTTGCGCCTGCACGTCGATGGTGTGCGGCGGGTTGGCCTGAGCGGTGGTTTGCGGCTGCACCGGTGGCACAGGCTGGGCCGGCGGGGTCACGCTAGGCTCGGCCGGTTTTTCGTCGTCGTTCATGGCTTTGCGAAAGCCCTTGATCGATTCGCCAACGTCGGTGCCGAGGTTTTTCAGTTTCTTGGTACCGAATACCAGCACCACGACAATCAGAATGACGACCCAGTGTTTCCAGTCAAAAATGCCCATGTGGCGATTCCTCTCTAAAAGTTGTTCAGGCGGACGGACGCGAGGCTTTCTCGACGTGTCCGGACAGGCCGAAGCGACGGTCCAGTTCATCCAGCACGGCCTGCGGATGCTGCCCCAGTTGGGCGAGCATGACCATGCTGTGGAACCACAGGTCGGCGGTCTCGTAGATCACATCACTGCAATCGCCGCTGATGGCGGCATCCTTGGCGGCAATAATGGTTTCGACCGACTCTTCGCCGACTTTCTCCAGAATCTTGTTCAGCCCCTTGTGATACAGGCTGGCGACATACGAGCTGTCGGCGGCTGCGCCTTTGCGCTCTTCAAGTACCTGAGCGAGGCGGGTCAGGGTGTCACTCATGTGTGTGTCCTGCGGAATAGATAGCGTGCGGATCTTTCAGTACCGGGTCGACCGTTTTCCAGTCGCCGTTTTCGAAGACCCGGTAAAAGCAGCTTTGACGGCCGGTGTGGCAGGCGATGTCGCCGATCTGTTCAACCATCAGAATGATCACGTCGGCATCACAGTCCAGGCGCATCTCATGCAGGGTCTGCACATGGCCGGACTCTTCGCCCTTGCGCCACAGCTTGCCACGGGAACGTGACCAGTAGATTGCACGATTCTCCGCAGCGGTCAGTTCGAGCGCTTCGCGGTTCATCCAGGCCATCATCAATACGCGCCCGGTTCTGTGATCCTGGGCAATCGCCGGCACCAGGCCGTCAGCATCCCACTTGATCTCGTCCAGCCAGTTTTTCATCTTCAATTCCTGAAAAGCAGCTTCGAGTTTCAAGCTTCAAGCTGCAAGTAAAAGCAGGTTGCGGTGTTCCGGTGTCGTCAAGCTTGAAGCTGGCAGCTTATAACTTGCAGCTGATTCGTGCTATCGGCGAACGACCAGATACAAACCGACTGCGATCATGATTCCGGCGGGCCAATGCGCCCACTCGGTCAGCGGACCACCCGCAGCGAGGATCGCGCCGCCGGCCAGATGCGCGCAGCCGAGCAGGCGCAGGAACCAGTCGTCCTTGCGTTTGCGCCACGGCGGCGGTGGGTCTTTGGCGTGGGGTTGCGACATGCGTTCGAGCAGATCGCGGGCCATGTTCGACAGGTGCGGAATCTGCTCCAGCTGGCTCTGCACGTTGCCCAGCAAGGCTTTCGGGCTGACGCGTTCGCGCATCCAGCGCTCGAGAAACGGCTGCGCGGTGTTCCACAGATCCAGATCCGGGTACAGCTGACGCCCGAGGCCTTCGATGTTCAGCAAGGTCTTCTGCAACAGCACCAGTTGCGGCTGCACTTCCATGTTGAAACGGCGAGCGGTCTGGAACAGGCGCATCAGCACCTGGCCAAATGAAATATCTTTTAACGGTTTTTCGAAGATCGGTTCGCACACCGTACGGATCGCCGCTTCGAATTCGTTGAGTTTGGTTTCCGCCGGCACCCAGCCCGAATCGATGTGCAACTGCGCCACACGGCGGTAGTCACGCTTGAAGAAGGCGAACAGGTTGCGCGCCAGATAATCCTGGTCTTCCGGGGTCAGGCTGCCGACGATGCCGCAGTCGATCGCGATGTATTGCGGGCTCCACGGATTGACCGTGCTGACAAAGATGTTGCCCGGGTGCATGTCGGCGTGGAAGAAACTGTCGCGGAACACCTGAGTGAAGAAAATCTCCACGCCGCGCTCGGCGAGCATCTTCATGTCGGTGCGCTGGTCGGCAAGGGTCGCCAGATCGGTGACCTGGATGCCGTAGATGCGCTCCATGACCAGCACTTTCGGCCGGCACCAGTCCCAATAGACTTGCGGTACATAAAGCAGCTGCGAGCCTTCGAAGTTGCGGCGCAACTGGCTGGCGTTGGCCGCCTCGCGCAACAGATCGAGTTCGTCGTAAATGGTCTTTTCGTAATCCTGCACCACGTCGACCGGGTGCAGCAGGCGCGCGTCAGCGGAGAATTTTTCCGCTGCGCGGGCGAGGATGAACAGCCATGCCAGATCCTGCGCGATGATCGGTTTCAGGCCTGGGCGAATGACCTTGACCACGACTTCTTCGCCACTTTTCAGCTGCGCCGCATGCACCTGCGCCACCGAGGCCGAGGCCAGAGGGGCGACGTCGAAACGGCTGAACACTTCGCTGATTTTCTTGCCCAGCTGTTCTTCGATCAGCTTGATCGACACTTGTGAATCGAACGGCGGCACGCGGTCCTGCAGCAGCATCAGCTCATCGGCGATGTCTTCGGGCAACAGGTCGCGGCGGGTCGAAAGAATCTGCCCGAACTTGATGAAGATCGGCCCCAGATCCTGCAACGCCAGACGCAAGCGCGCACCACGGTTGAGCTCCAGCGGCTTGCGCGGCAGCCAGCGCCACGGCAGCAAAAAGCGCACGGCCAGAAGAAACCAGGGCAGCGGCAGATCGAACAGCAGGTCATCGAGGCGGTAGCGGATCACGACGCGCTGGATGCGCAACAGACGGCGGACGGCAAGCAGCTTCATGCGTTATCGCTTGGGTCGAGGGATCGGGAAAGGCGCTCGAAACGCGCCTCGAGTCGTTCCAGATCGAGTTTGATCCGGTCCAGTTCGCTGAATCGCGCTTCGGCTTCGCGCTGCCCGACGAGGGTGCGCGATTCTTCGGCGAGATATTCGGCAAGATTCTGGTTGAGGCTGGCAAATCCTTGTTGATACCAGCGCGCGCGGCTGCGCAGATGGCCGCCGAGCAATTGCGTGGCGACCGGGCCGAGCCAGCGCGAGAGTTCGTACTCCCAGTCCAGCTCAAGATCCTGCAGCACGCCGGCCAGCTCCAGCAACACACCGCTGTCGCCATCGAGCTCGACTTCGGGTGCGTGCAGCACCGCGGTCTTGTCTTTGCTCAGGGCCAGTTTCACCAGGCTTGAGGCCGGTGCACGCAACGTGCAATCGACGTCCGCTGCCCACTGCGAGGCGAGCATCAAGCCTTCGTCGCTGGGCAGGATGAACAGTTGCAGCGCCGGGCTGCGGCAGTCGACGGCAATCACTTTGCCGGTCAGATGCGCCAGACGCGGCAGCGCCGTGCTGTCGAGACGCAGCACCCGGTTGAGGCCGAGTTCGACGCTGGCGAGCAGCCCGGTGAGCAACATCAGGGTTTGATGCCGCGGTGCAGGGCGACGATGCCTGCGGTCATGTTGTGATAGGTCACGCGGTCGAAACCGGCCTCGACCATCATCGACTTCAGGGTTTCCTGATTCGGGTGCATGCGGATCGATTCGGCCAGGTAACGATAGCTTTCCGAATCGTTGGTGATCAGCTTGCCCATCAGCGGCATGAAGGCGAACGAGTAGGCGTCGTAGGCTTTCGACATCAGCGCGTTGGTCGGCTTGGAGAATTCCAGCACCAGCAGGCGTCCGCCGGGCTTGAGCACGCGCAGCATCGAACGCAGCGCGTCCTCTTTGTGCGTCACGTTGCGCAGACCGAAGGCGATGGTCACGCAGTCGAAATGGTTGTCCGGGAACGGCAGTTTTTCCGCGTCGGCCTGGACGAATTCGACGTTGCCGGCAACGCCCAGATCGAGCAGACGATCACGGCCGACCTTGAGCATCGACTCGTTGATGTCGGCCAGCACGACCTGGCCGGTCGGGCCGACGAGGTTCGAGAACTTGCGGGTCAGGTCGCCGGTGCCACCGGCGATGTCGAGCACGCGGTTGCCGCTGCGCACGCCGGAAAGCTCGATCGCGAAACGCTTCCACAGACGGTGCATGCCGCCCGACAGAAGGTCGTTCATCAGGTCGTATTTAGCGGCTACGGAATGGAAAACCTCAGCGACTTTTTCCGCTTTCTGGCTTTCCGGAACGTTTTTGAAGCCGAAGTGAGTGGTGGGTTCGGCATCGCTGCCTTTGCGCTGATCAGTCATATCGCTGTCACCAAAAGAGAATGCGCGACATTCTAATCCCCAAGCCATGCTTTGTCTTGGAATGGCTAAAGGTAAGATGGGCAACCTTCGGGACGATTTGCCGCAGATGCGGTCAAGATTCAACGTCAGCCATTCAATCATCAGGAGTCATTCCATGGCCAAAATCAGTGTTGAGCGCGCCCATACCCTGGGCAAGGACGCCGCCCGGGACAAGGCCGACAAACTGGCCAAAAAGCTCAACGAACAATACGGCCTTGAGCCGCAGTGGTCGGGCGACACCCTGAACCTCAAGCGCTCCGGCGTGAAAGGTGAAGTGCACGTGGCGGACGATTCGATCAGGGTCGACGTCGAACTGGGCCTGATGATGTCGGCCATGAGCGGCATGATCAAAGCCGAGATCGAGAAGGCGTTGGATAAAGCCCTGGCCTGATTCAGGTTGAAATCCAATCCCCTGTGGGAGCGAGCCTGCTCGCGAAAGCGGTGTATCAGTTGACTGAAATGTTGGCTGATATGACGCATTCGCGAGCAGGCTCGCTCCCACATTTGTTTAGAGTTGCTCCCGCTGGTTAGGGTGCCCTTTCTAATTTTTCTCCCTACTTTGTGCCTGAGCCCGACACTCGTCCGGCAGTTCCTCACACCTTCTGCGCGTGAGGTGCACCATGGCCAAAGTCATTTTGAAGAAAAAAATCGACGCTCCGACTTCCACTCTGAGCGACGTCAAATCCTATGCCCGCAAGATCTGGCTGGCAGGCCTGGGCGCCTACACCAAGGTTGGCCAGGAGGGCAGCGAGTACTTTCAAGAACTCGTCGCCGCCGGTCAAACCGTTGAAAAGAAAGGCAAAAAAGCCGTCAGTGAAAAACTCCTCGCGGCCAACGCCGAGATCGATGACGCGGCCACTCAGGTCAGCTCGTTCAAGGGTCGCGTTGAAGTTCAGCTCGACAAGGTTGAGAAGGCCTTCGACAACCGTGTGGCCAGCGCCTTGAATCGGATCGGCATTCCGTCTAAACATGACGTTGAGGCACTCTCTGCTAAGCTCGATGAGCTGACGGCATTGCTCGAACGCGTCGCGCGAAAATCTTAAGGAGAACGGGATGGCTGGCAAAAAGAACACCGATAAAGAAAGCAGCTCGTGGGTCGGGAAGGTCGAGTCCTACTCCCGCAAAATCTGGCTGGCTGGTTTAGGCGTGTACTCGAAGATCGACACTGACGGCAGCAAACTCTTCGATGCATTGGTCAAAGACGGCGAGAAAGCCGAGAAGCTCACCAAGACTGCCGTCGGCAAGAAAGTCGAGGACTCGACCTCTTCGGCCAAGTCGCGCATCAGCGGCGTGAAAGACCGCGCCATGGGCAAGTGGGACGAGCTGGAAGGCGCGTTCGACAAGCGCCTGAACAGCGCGATTTCGCGCCTGGGAGTGCCGAGCCGCAATGAGGTCAAGGCGCTCAACGCCAAGGTCGATACGCTGACCAAGCAGATCGAAAAACTCACCGGTCTGAAAGCTCAGCCTGTGGCGGCAAAAACCGCTGCGGCGAAACCTGCCACTAAAACTGCAGCGGCCAAACCTGCGGCGAAAACCGCAGCCAAGCCACTGACCAAAGCAGCGGCGAAACCTGCTGCAAAAGCTGCGGCCAAAACGGCAGCCGCCAAGCCTGCGGCCAAAGCGGCAGCCAAACCTGTTGCCGCCAAGGCCGCTGCCAAAGCGGCAGCAAAACCTGCGGCTAAAGCTGCAGCGAAACCAGCGGCCAAGCCAGCAGCGAAAACTGCTACCGCCAAACCCGCTGCGAAGCCTGCGGCCAAACCGGCTGCGGCGAAAAAGCCTGCAGTGAAAAAACCGGCCGCGCCGAAAGCCGCTGCGCCGAAACCGGCCGCCGCACCATCGACTGCTCCAACAGCTCCGGCCAACGCGGCAAACTCCGCTGCGGCGCCTACGGCAGCCGCTACTCCGACTGCAGCATCGACACCGTCGACGCCATCCAGTCAGTCCTGATTTCAGGGCAAATCAAAAACGCCCGGCCTGTGAAGGTCGGGCGTTTTTGTTTGTGCATTCCAAGCGGCCCCTCACCCCAGCCCTCTCCCCAAGGAGAGGGAGCCGACCGAGGTCTCCTGCGTCATACGTCGACCTGAACAAATCGAGTCGATTATCGATTCAAAGAAGCTCGCTCAGGTCGGCGTAGCTAGCGAACATCCCCCAATCAGTCCCCTCTCCCTCCGGGAGAGGGTTAGGGTGAGGGGCTTTTCGGGTCAGTCGTGATCCTCAAGGTATTGCAGCGCCATCCGCTCTGTCGCCACCTTCACTGGCGGCAGCAAATGCGGCGCCACCAGCATCATGATCTGATAAACCACCAACCGGACCTCTCCCTCACGATCAAGAATCCGCTGGTAATCCAGCGAGAACAGCAGCGTCATGGTCACCTGCTCGACCAATTGCCCCAGCGCCTGAGTATCGCTGACCAGTTGCCCCGAAGCCTTCAATCGCGCCAGCAACGACGCCAGCGTGCGCTTCAGCGCATTGAGCAGATTGCGAATTCCCTTGGCCAGTTTCGGCAAGCGGCCGGCGAGGTTCGACAGGTCCTGGAACAGGAACCGGTATTGCGCCAGGCGCTCGACGATCAAATGCAGAAACAGCCAGTAATCCTCCGGTGCAAGCTCCACGTCCGGCGGCGGGTCGAGTAGGGGTGCGAGTTCGTGCTGGAAGCGTTCGAACAGACCGAGAATCAGCGGTTCCTTGCCGTGGAAGTGGTAGTAGAGATTGCCCGGGCTGATCCCCATTTCGTTGGCCACCTCCATGGTGGAAACGTTCGGCTCACCCTTTTCGTTGAACAGTTGCAGTGCACATTCGAGAATCCGGTCGCGGGTTTTCATCCAGTCTTCTTAGAAAATTTCGGTTGAGCGTCAGCGCACATGCACATAGGTGCCGGGTGCCGCTTCCATCGGTGGATAGTTCGGGTTACCCAGTGTTGTGCGGGTCTCGTTAAGGGCGCCGGAGCGCTGCGCGACCCATTCCAGCCACTGCGGCCACCAGCTGCCGTCGACGTGTTTGGCATCGTAGTACCAGGCACGCGGGTCACTGCTCAGTTTGGCGTTTTCGACGTAGGCAGCTTTCGGGTTGCTCGGCGGGTTGAGGATGCTCTGCACGTGGCCGCTGTTGGACAGCACGAAACGTCGCTCGCCACCGAGCAGCAGGGTCGAGCGATACACCGCGTCCCATGGCGTGATGTGGTCGTTCATGCCGGCGACGCTGAAGCTGTCGACATTGACCTTCTGCAGATCGATCGGCGTACCGCACACCTCGAGACCGCCAGCGTGGATCAGCGGGTTGTGCTTGAAGAAGTCCAGCAGATCGCCGTGCAGCGCCGCCGGCAGGCGGGTGTTGTCGTTGTTCCAGTAGAGAATGTCGAAAGCGGGCGGCTCCTTGCCCAGCAAGTAGTTGTTGACGAAATAGCTCCAGATCAAATCGTTGGGGCGCATCCAGGCGAAGACTTTGGCCATGTCGCGACCATCGAGCACGCCTCGCTGGTACGAGCGACGCTTGGCCGCTTCCAGTGTTTGCTCATCGGCGAACAGCGTGGCCGGGGTTTCGATCTGGCTGTCGAGGAGACTGACCAGGTACGTCGCGCTGGCGACCCGGCGCAGTTGCCGTTTGGCCTGCAAATGCCCTTGCAGGGCGGCGATGGTCAGGCCGCCGGCGCAGGCGCCCATCAGGTTCACTTCACGCGCGCCGGTAATCGCCCGGCAGATGTTCATCGCTTCTTCGACCGCTTCGACGTAACTCGACAGGCCCCATTCGCGATGGCGCACATCAGGATTGCGCCAACTGATCATGAAGGTCTGCAGGCTGTTTTTCAGGGCGTACTGGACGAAGCTGTTCTGCGGGCTCAGGTCGAAGATGTAGTACTTGTTGATTTGCGGCGGCACCACCAGCAGCGGCTTGGCGTACTGCTTTTCGCTCATCGATTTGTACTGGATCAGCTCGAACATTTCATTGCGAAAGACCACCGATCCGCTGGTGGTCGCTACGGTTTTGCCGACCTCGAACGCCTGCTTGGTCACTTGCCGTGGCAGGCCGTCGTTGTGCAACAGATCATCGAACAGATGGCTCAGGCCACGCACCAGACTCTGCCCGCCGGAATTGAACAACTCCTTGACCGCCAGCGGGTTGAGCAGAGTGTTGGACGGCGCTACGGCGTCATTGAGCAGAGTGAAAGCGAAGTGCGCACGGGCACGATCTTCAGGGCTCATGTCGCCTTCATCGATCCAGCTCTTGACCTGTTTCTGCCAGGCCAGATACGCCTGCAGGCTGCGCCGGTAGAACGGATTGAGGCTCCACGCCGGATCGGCGAAGCGGCTGTCTTGCGGGTTGGTCGGGTGCAGGGTTTCGCCGAGCAGCACGCGCCCCAACTGTCCGCCAAGCTTCAGCGCATGCTTTGCGCTGTGCAACGGATTGCGCAAGCCGTGGGCGGCGACGCTGCGCAGTGTCGACAGCAGATCCCTGCCACGCAGACCGGCGATCGCACTTTGGGCGTTGATAAACACGGCGGGGCTGGGCACCACGCCCGTCGCTGGTTTTTCGCGCATGACTCAACACTCCTTCGTCTTCAGGGCAAAAACACACTCACCGAACCAGAACACCATAGACGCTGTTGCCGGTTGCTGCCTGCGCGGCGTCCTGCCGCGCGCTTGATTTGAAAAGTGCTGCATAAAGCAGGCCGCCGCGATCAGCCGCCGAGCGGCGTCGGATGCGGGTGCATGACTGCGCGCAGACGCTCCTCTTCGAGAAACTTCATGATGAT
Organism: Pseudomonas sp. CCNWLW23; assembly: GCF_037095675.1. Taxonomy (NCBI): domain Bacteria; kingdom Pseudomonadati; phylum Pseudomonadota; class Gammaproteobacteria; order Pseudomonadales; family Pseudomonadaceae; genus Pseudomonas; species Pseudomonas sp. CCNWLW23. The sequence goes on from NZ_JBAWKM010000022.1 coordinate 57,826, forward strand.
CGGCGCCACCGCTTCGGCGCGGGTAATCAGGAACAGATGGCCGTCATCGATGATGTGCAACTGCGCATTGGGAATGCGCCAGGCGAGCATGCGCATGTTGATCAGCGGAATCAGCGGATCGTCATCGCCGGCCAGCACCAGCGTCGGCTGATGGATCTTGTGCAGCCAGTGGATGCTGGTCCAGCCGAGGCCGGCGAACAGTTGCCAGTAGTAACCGAGCTTGCCCGCCGAGCGCACTTTCGCCGCATGGCTGGCAGCCAGCGTCGAGTCGCGGCGGAACGAGCCGCCGTAGATCATCGGCGCGATGCGGATCACATGGGATGGCTGAATGTAGCGGCGCGGACTGGCCATCATCCACAGCACTTTCGGTTTGCCGGGGACCATCACCGCACCGGCCGCGGTCGCCGCCAGCACCAGTTTCTTGCAGCGCTCGGGGTAGTCGTAGGCAAACTGCTGCGCCAGGGCGCCGCCCCACGACACGCCGATCACATTGACCTGACCGTAGTCGAGATAGTCGAGCATCCGCGCCGTCAGTTTGGCCAGGCCGGGGAAGCGATACGGTCGGTTCGGCGTCGACGAGCCGCCGACCCCGGGCACGTCGAAGGCGATCACTTCCAGGTCCGGGTCGAGCGCCGCGACAAACGGGAACACCAGCTCCAGGTTGGCGCCGATGCCGTTGAAAATCAGCAGAGGCGTCAAATGAGGCTTGCCGGGACGCACCGCCGTGCGGAGGGTCTGGCCATCCAGATCGACGGTGCGGAATATGAACGGTTGCGGCATGCGTGAGGCCCTGTAGATTTCAAGTCCACCCGTATTCCTGTAGGAGTGGGCCTTGTGGTGAGGGGATTTATCCCCGTTGGGTTGCGAAGCGACCCCGAATCCTGAAACCACGATTTGTCAGACTGATCGCGGCTAGTCGATTCACGACTGCTTCGCAGCCGAACGGGGATAAATCCCCTCGCCACAAGGCCCTCTCCCACAATGGGTGGTGTCAGTTACCGTTCGTGAACATAAGTGCCCGGCGAAGCCTCGCCTGCCGGGTACGCTTTGTTGCCCAGTTTCGTCGGGGCCTTTTTCAGGTTGCCCGAGCGTTCGGCCAGCCATGCCTGCCAGTACAGCCACCAGGAATCGGTGTGCTTGGTCGAGTTTTCCTGCCAGTCATCGGCGGTCGGCGCCATCTCTTCGCCGGTCATGTAGCGCGACTTCGGATTTCCCGGCGGGTTGAGGATGCTCTGGATATGGCCGCTGCTCGACAGCACGAATTCAACTTTGCCGCCGAACAGCTGCGCCGACTTGTAGCAGGACTTCCACGGCGTGATGTGATCGTTGGTGCCGGCCAGCGAGAAGATGTCGGCAGTCACCTGTTTGAGGTCGATCGGCGTGCCGCACACTTCCAGTGCATTGGGGCGGATCAGTGGATTGTTTTTGAACATCTCGATCAGGTCGCCGTGGAACGCAGCGGGCAGGCGAGTGGTGTCGTTGTTCCAGAACAGGATGTCGAACACCGGCGGCTCGTTGCCGAGCAGGTAGTTGTTGACCCAGTAGTTCCAGATCAGATCGTTGGGGCGCATCCAGGCGAAGACCTTGGCCATGTCTTTGCCTTCGAGCACGCCGGCCTGGTAGGAGTGGCGCTTGGCGGTCTCCAGGGTCTGCTCGTCGACGAACAGGGCGACGTCGCTGTCCAGGGTGGTGTCGAGCACGCTGACCAGCAGGGTGAGGGCGTTGACCTTGTTCTCGCCGAGCGCGGCGTAGTGGCCGAGCAGGGCGGTGCAGGTAATGCCGCCGGAGCAGGCGCCGAGCATGTTCACATCTTTGCTGCCGGTGATCGCGGTGACTACGTCGACGGCTTCTTTCAGCGCTTCGATGTAGGTCGACAGGCCCCACTCGCGCTGGGCCTTGGTCGGGTTGCGCCAGCTGATGATGAAGGTCGGCACATTGTTGCGCAGGCAGAAGCGCGCCAGGCTCTTGTCCGGGCTCAAGTCGAAAACGTAGAACTTGTTGATCTGCGGCGGCACTACCAGCAGCGGGCGCTCGTGGACCTGTTCGGTGATCGGCCGGTACTGGATCAGCTCCAGCACATCATTGCGGAACACCACAGCACCTTCGGTGACGCCGAGGCTCTTGCCGACTTCAAACGCGCCCATGTTGACCTGGCTCGGCATGCCGCCGTTGTGCACCAGATCCTTGGCCAGATGCGAGAGGCCATCGAGCAGGCTCTTGCCGCCGGTTTCGAAGAAGCGTTTGACCGCCGCCGGGTTGGCCGCCGTGTTGGTCGGCGCCATGGCTTCGGTCATCAGGTTGATGACGAAATGGCCGCGAGCGATGTCTTTGGGGGACAGGCTGCTGTCATCAATCCAGGCATGCAGTTCCTTGCGCCAGGCCAGGTAGGTTTGCAGATAACGTTTGTATAGCGGGTTCTGGCTCCACGCCGGGTCGGCAAAGCGGCGGTCATCACCGGCCGGTTGCAGCGCGGATTTACCCAGCAGCACGTTTTTCAGTTCGAGCCCGAAATGGGTCACGTGCCTGACGCTGTGAATCGGTTGTCTGATGGCCTGTTTCAGCACCATTCGAGCAGAGGCCAGCAGATCCTTTCCGCGCAGCCCGACGACGGGGTTAAGCCCCAGAGTGTTTTCCGAGGCTTGGTACTTCAGGTCATCGTTATTCTTGTCACTCATCTACGACGCTCCATTGTCCTGAGACGAGTACCCGGTTTCACGCTGTCGCTTCCACAGCCAATGCCGGGTACTACTGCTCGGGTGACCGTTGATTCTGCATAGCTGCTTTACAGTCGTAGAGCACTGCAGGGAACTTGCCAGCTCCATTGGTTACCCGAGTTTAATTTTTTTCGCAAGCGGCCGATCCGGGGCCGTATGCGCGGAGCATTCAAACAGATGAAGTTAGAAAATGCCCTCTAAAGAGCAAGAGCCACGGCCTAGAGCATCAGCTTGACGAACGACTCGTTCGGATCGCGGGATTTTCCGGCAGCGCGCAGCTCGGCAAGATAATCGTCCCAGAGTTCGTTCTGGCGCTTGCCGAGTTCGTAGAGGTATTCCCAAGTGAACAGGCCGCTGTCGTGACCGTCGTCGAAGGTCAGTTTCAGTGCATAGTTGCCAGCCGGTTCCAGCTTGCTCAGACCCACGTTGAGCTTGCCGAATTGCAGGATCGGTTTGCCGTGGCCCTGGACCTCGGCGGAGGGAGAGTGCACGCGCAGAAACTCGGCGGGCAGAGTGTATTCCTCGCCGGACGCGTAAGTGAGCGTCAGGGTTTTCGAGGCTTTGTGCAGTTTGATGTCGGTGGGAATCATGAAAAACAGCCTTCAGCTGCAAGCTACAAGTTGCAAGCTTAACTCAGCTTGCCGCTTGTAGCTTGTAGCTTGCCGCTCTACAGAATGTAGCGGGACAGATCTTCGTTCTGCGCCAATTCGCCGAGGTGGCTGTTGACGTAGTCGGCGTCGATCAGAATCGCCTTGTCATCGTGGGCGCTGGCCAGGTCGCCGGCGCTGAACGACACCTCTTCGAGCAGGCGCTCAAGCAGGGTGTGCAGGCGACGGGCACCGATGTTCTCGGTCTTCTCGTTGACCTGCCAGGCGATCTCCGCCAGACGCTTGATGCCCTCGGGCTGGAACTGGATGTTCAGGCCTTCGGTTTTCAGCAGCGCGCAGTATTGCTCGGTGAGCGAGGCGTGCGGTTCGCTGAGGATGCGCTCGAAGTCTTCCGGGCTCAGCGCCTTGAGCTCGACGCGGATCGGCAGACGGCCTTGCAGCTCCGGCACCAGATCGCTTGGCTTGCTCAGGTGGAACGCACCGGAAGCGATGAACAGGATGTGGTCAGTCTTGACCATGCCCAGCTTGGTGTTGACGGTGCAGCCCTCGATCAGCGGCAGCAGGTCGCGCTGTACGCCTTCGCGGGAAACATCGGCGCCGCCGACATTGCCGCGCTTGGCGACCTTGTCGATCTCGTCGATGAAGACGATACCGTGCTGTTCGACCGCTTCCAGCGCCTTGGCCTTCAGTTCTTCTTCGTTGACCAGACGCCCGGCTTCTTCATCGCGTACCAGCTTCAGCGCTTCCTTGACCTTCAGCTTGCGCGACTTCTTCTTGCCCTTGCCCATGTTGGCAAACAGCGATTGCAGCTGGTTGGTCATCTCTTCCATGCCTGGCGGCGTGGCGATTTCGATGCCGGAGACTTCGGCGACTTCGATCTCGATTTCCTTGTCGTCCAACTGACCTTCGCGCAGGCGCTTGCGGAACAGCTGACGCGTATTGGAATCGGAGCTCGGCGCTTCTTCGTTGCTGAAACCCATGCGTGCCGGCGGCAGCAACGCGTCGAGGATGCGATCTTCGGCGGCGTCTTCGGCGCGGTGGCGTACGCGGGTCATTTCCTGTTCGCGGAGCATCTTGATAGCGGCATCGGCCAGATCACGGATGATCGACTCGACGTCACGGCCGACATAACCGACTTCGGTGAATTTGGTCGCTTCGACCTTGATGAACGGCGCATTGGCCAGTTTCGCCAGGCGACGGGCGATCTCGGTTTTACCGACACCGGTCGGGCCGATCATCAGGATGTTCTTCGGGGTCACCTCAACGCGCAGCTCTTCAGGCAGCTGCATGCGGCGCCAGCGGTTGCGCAGGGCAATCGCGACGGCGCGCTTGGCATCGTCCTGGCCGATGATATGGCGGTTGAGTTCGTGGACGATTTCGCGGGGAGTCATGGACATAGTAATTGACGGTCCTCAAGCAGAAACAAGCCGTGGCACATGGGCCGCAACAGGCTTATTCAGCGAGATCCTGCTCCTCAATGGTCTGGGTGTGGTTGGTGAATACGCAGATGTCGCCAGCGATGCCGAGAGCGGTTTCGACGATCTCGCGCGCCGACAGGTCGGTCTTTTTCAGCAGGGCGCTGGCGGCGGCTTGCGCGTAGGCGCCGCCGGAACCCATGGCGATCAGGCCATCTTCGGGTTCGACCACGTCACCGTTGCCGGTGATGATCAGCGAGGCGTCCTTGTTGGCGACCGCGAGCATCGCTTCGAGGCGGCTCAGGGAGCGGTCGGTGCGCCATTCCTTGGCGAGTTCGACGGCGGCGCGGATCAGGTGACCCTGATGTTTTTCGAGCTGGCCTTCGAAACGTTCGAACAGGGTGAAGGCGTCGGCGGTGGCACCGGCGAAACCGGCGATGACCTGGCCGTGGTACAGGCGACGGACCTTTTTGGCGTTGCCTTTCATCACGGTGTTGCCGAGAGAAACCTGGCCGTCGCCGCCCATGACGACTTTGCCGTGGCGGCGGACTGAAACGATGGTGGTCAAGGGAAGAGTCTCCACGCAGCGGGGCGAAAATGCCTTATGCCCATTCATATGGGGGTGCTGGAGGGGATTTCAACCGGTAGGGGCGATGGGAGACGAATGGTGTGTGTGATGACTGTGGCGAGGGGATTTATCCCCGTTCGGCTGCGAAGCAGTCGCGAAACCATCATTTGCGGTATGCCTGCTGCACCGCAATGGCTGGTTTCAGGGCTGCTCCGCAGCCAAACGGGGATAAATCCCCTCGCCACAAAGTTTGAAGGTCACCTGCAAGTTGCAGCTGACCTCTGAGAGCCTTAGCGGCTCTGGCGTTGTTGTAACAGCAGGTTGCTGAAGCCGGCGCCAGCCAGTTGTTTCTGCGCCGTGGTCAGTTGTTCACGGTTGCTGAACGGGCCGACCAAGACGCGGTACCAGGTTTCATCCTTGACCGTGCCGGACTCCACCGCGACGGCTTGGCCGAGCAGAATGATCTGCGCACGCACCTTGTCAGCATCGGTTTCCTTGCGGAACGAACCGGCCTGGAGGAAGAACTTGGTCACTGGCGCGGCCTTGCTCACGGGTGGCGCCGGCGGCGGCGTGATCCCGGCCAGAGCCGCTTGAGCCCGTGCGGTGTCGATCTTCGCCGCTTCGGCCGGGGTTACCGGCGTGGTCGGGATGGCCGGCACTTGCGGCGTCGGCAGGGTCTTCTCCGGTACCGCGTCCGGCGGCACGATCACTTCCGACTCCGGCAGCAAGGTGTAGAAGTCGTACTTCGGCTTCACCGGTTGCGTCGGGCTCGGCGGGGTCTTGTTGGCCTCGGCGATCTTCGACGCTTTCTGCTGCTGTTCGACTTTCTCGCGCTTGACCGTGTCGCTGCCCTTGCCCGGTTCCAGTTTCATCAGAAACACGATGAACGCGCCGACGGTCAGGCCGATGGCCATCCACAGCCAGCCCGGAATCGGTTGTTTCGCCGGGGCCTGATAGCGGCTGGCGCCGCGTTTGGGTGCAGGTTTTTTCTTGGCAGCCAACTTACATACGCTCCAGAGTTTCCAGACCCAACAGCTCCAGGCCTTGCTTGAGGGTGCGACCGGTCAGTGCGGCCAGACGCAGACGGCTCTGCATCTGCGCCGGGGTGTCGGCGGCGAGGATCGGGCAGTTCTCGTAGAAGCTGGAGAACAGGCCGGCGACGTCGTACAGGTAGGTGCAGAGAATGTGCGGCGTGCCTTTTTCAGCGACGTTGTTCAACACTTCGCCGAACTGCGCCAGCTTCGCCGCCAGCTCCTGCTCGTGCGCCGCTTCGAGGACGATCTGGCCGTCGACTTCGCTGAAGTCCTTGCCCAGTTTGCGGAACACACCGGCCACGCGGGTGTAGGCGTAAAGCAGGTATGGCGCGGTGTTGCCTTCGAAGTTGAGCATCAGGTCGAAGTTGAAGCTGTAGTCGCTGGTGCGATGCTTGGACAGGTCGGCGTATTTCACCGCGCCGATGCCGACGACCTTGGCGATGTTGCGCAACTCGTCTTCGGCCAGGGTCGGGTTCTTCTCTTTCACCAGACTGTAGGCGCGTTCCTGGGCTTCGGTCAGCAGGTCGATCAGCTTCACGGTGCCGCCATCACGGGTCTTGAACGGGCGGCCATCGGCGCCGTTCATGGTGCCGAACCCCATGTGCTCCATTTCCATCGGATGGGTGACGAAACCGGCCTTGCGCGCCACCGCGAAGACCTGCTGAAAGTGCAGGGCCTGGCGCTGGTCGACGAAATACAACGCGCGATCAGCCTTGAGCTTGCCGCTGCGGTAGCGCACGGCCGCCAGGTCAGTGGTGGCGTACAGGTAACCGCCATCGGCCTTGACGATGATCACCGGCAGCGGATCGCCATCGGCGTTCTTGAACTCGTCGAGGAACACGCACTGGGCGCCGTTGCTCTCGACCAGCATGCCGGCAGCCTTGAGGTCGTTGACCACATTGATCAGGTCATCGTTATAGGCGCTTTCGCCCATGACGTCGGCCATGGTCAGTTTGACGTTGAGCAGTTCGTAGATCTTCTGGCAGTGCGACAGCGAGATGTCCTTGAACTTGGTCCACAGCGCCAGGCATTCGGCATCGCCAGCCTGCAACTTGACCACCAGGCCACGGGCGCGGTCGGCGAATTCTTCGGACTCGTCGAAACGCTGCTTGGCCGCACGGTAGAAGTTTTCCAGGTCGGACAGCTCGTCGCTGGTGATCGGGTTTTCCTGCAGATAAGCCATCAGCATGCCGAACTGAGTGCCCCAGTCGCCGACGTGATTCTGGCGGATCACCTCGTCGCCGAGGAACTCAAGCACCCGGGCCACGCCGTCGCCGATGATGGTCGAGCGCAAGTGGCCGACGTGCATCTCTTTGGCCAGGTTCGGCGCGGACAGATCGACCACGGTGCGCTGCGCCGGGCCGGCCTTGCGCACGCCGACATGGGCGTCGGCCAGCGCGGCGTCGAGGCGCGAGGCCAGGGCCTGGGTGTTCTGGAAGAAATTGATGAAGCCCGGGCCGGCGATTTCGGCCTTGGTGACGTTCTCGTCAGCGGGCAGGGCGGCGATGATTTTCTCCGCCAGATCGCGCGGCTTCATGCCGGCAGGCTTGGCCAGCATCATGGCGATATTGCTGGCGAAGTCGCCGTGGGTCTTGTCGCGGGCGTTCTCCACCTGGATCGCCGGCGTCAGGCCTTCAGGCAACACACCTTCGTTGACGAGTTGGGTGAGGGCTTGCTGGATCAGCTGGCGAATGGTGTCTTTCATGGTCTTCTCTTTCGACCGCAAGCGCGGCGGGCGCATCGATGCGCGGGTGGAAAAACTGGGCATTATCCGTTGCGAAGACGGGCTTGCCAACCTTAGCAGGCAGGATGTGGATATGTGGTGACAAAAAGTCCGCTTTCGCGAGCAGGCTCGCTCCCACAAGGTTTTGCGCAGGACCCACAAGGTATGTACGGCGCTGATCCACTGTGGGAGCGAGCCTGCTCGCGAAAGCGATCTTCAGCTCAATACAGATCCACCGGATCAACATCCAGCGACCAGCGCACCGCCCGCCCGCTCGGCATCTGCTCCAGCATCAGCATCCAGCTGGCCAATAAGCGATGCAACGGTGCCCGCGCGGTCGCCTGCAACAACAGCTGCGCGCGATAACGCCCGGCACGGCGCTCCATCGGTGCCGGCACCGGCCCGAGCAGCTCGATGCCGCTCAGATTCAATTCGGCCAGCAGGCGTTCGGCCTCGCTGCACGCTTCATCGAGAAAACCTTCCGCCTGCCCCGGCTTGTGCGCTTCGGCACGCAACAGTGCCAGATGGGCGAACGGCGGTAATCCGGCCGCGCGGCGTTCGCTCAGGGCTTGTTCGGCGAAGGCGAAATAACCCTGCTCGGTCAGTTGCACCAATAAAGGATGGTCGGCCAAATGCGTCTGGATGATCACCTTGCCCGGCTCTTCAGCCCGCCCGGCACGCCCGGCGACCTGGACGATCAACTGCGCCATGCGCTCGCTGGCGCGGAAGTCGCCGGAAAACAGACCACCGTCGGCATCCAGGATTGATACCAGCGTCACCCTTGGGAAATGGTGCCCTTTGGCCAACATCTGCGTGCCGACCAGAATGCACGGCTGACCCTTTTGAATCGTCGCAAACAGCTGATTCATCGCGTCCTTGCGCGATGTACTGTCGCGATCGACGCGCAGTACCGGGTAATCCGGGAACAGAATCGCCAGACGCTCTTCGGCGCGTTCGGTGCCGGCGCCGACCGGGCGCAGATCGACCTTGCTGCACTTCGGGCACTGGCGTGGCGTGCGCTCAACGTTGCCGCAATGATGGCAGCGCAACTCGCCGTAACGCTGGTGCACGGTCATGCGCGCATCGCAGCGCGAGCATTCGGACATCCAGCCGCAATCGTGGCAGAGCAAGGTAGGGGCAAAGCCGCGCCGGTTGAGGAACACCAGCACCTGCTGGCCGTTGGCGAGGGTCTGGCCGATGGCTTGCTGCATCGGCCCGGAAATACCACTGTCGAGCGGACGGCTTTTGACGTCCAGACGCAGGAAGCGCGGTTGCTTGGCGCCGCCGGCGCGCTCGTTCAGGCGCAGCAGGCCGTAGCGTCCGGTGTAGGCGTTGTGCAGACTTTCCAGCGAGGGCGTGGCGGAGCCGAGCACGATCGGGATGTTTTCCTGCCGCGCGCGCACCAGCGCCAGATCGCGAGCGTGGTAGCGCAGACCTTCCTGCTGTTTATAGGAGCCGTCGTGTTCTTCATCGATGATGATCAGCCCGGGATTTTTCATCGGCGTGAACAGGGCCGAACGGGTGCCGATAATAATGTCGGCCTCGCCATCACGGGCGGCGAGCCAGGCTTCCAGGCGTTCGCGATCATTTACCGCCGAGTGCAGCAGGGCGATCCGCGCGTTGAAGCGCTGTTCGAAACGCGCCAGGGTCTGCGGGCCGAGGTTGATCTCCGGAATCAGTACCAGGGCCTGTTTGCCGGCTTCGAGGGTCTCGCGAATCAGTTGCAGATAGACTTCGGTCTTGCCGCTGCCAGTGACACCAGCCAGGAGAAAAGCGTGGTAACTGTCGAAGCCGGCGCGAATCGCTTCATACGCCGCGCGCTGTTCGCTATTGAGCGGCAGCTCCGGTTGCGCCAGCCAGTGTTCATGGCGAACGCCGGGGGCGTGGCGGCGGATTTCGACCTGCACCAGCCCCTTGGCCAGCAGCAGATCGAGGCTGTCCTTGCTCAGCATCAGTTTGCTCAACAACTGATGGGCGACGCCGTGGGGGTGCTGGGCCAGCGTGGTCAGCGCCTCGCGCTGGCGTGGCGCGCGGGCCACTCGCGGGTCGTCAACGCTGGCGCCCGGAGCAATCGACCAGAAGCGTTCCTGCCGGGCCTCGGCCAGCTCGCCCTGACGCAGCAGCACCGGCAAGGCCCAGTTCAAGGTGTCGCCGAGGCTGTGCTGGTAATACTGCGCGGTCCACAGGCACAGCTTGAACAGCGCTGGCGGCAGTGGCGAAGTCGTATCGAGGAGGGCCAGCGCCGGCTTGAGTTTTTCTGCCGGCACTTCGCTGGTGTCGGTGACCTCGACCAGAATCCCGATCATCTCGCGCCGACCGAACGGCACCCGCAGGCGCATGCCCGGCTGCAATTGCTCGCGCCGCACCCCGGCCGGCGCCCGGTAATCGAACAGGCGGCGCAGAGGCGAAGGCAGAGCAAGGCGCAGAATGGCGTCGGGCACGCGGGGGGATCTCGATACGCAAAATGATCGGATATGCATGACCTGTGGCAGCGAACCTGCTCGCGAAGGCGGTGGGTCAGGCAACACATGTGTCGACTGACCTGGCGTCTTCGCGAGCAGGCTCGCTCCCACAGGGAAGTGCGTTCAAGGCCGGGAGCCTAGCAGACGGTCGGTCTCGGTGACAGCTTGCGCGATTGAAAAGGTCTGGTAGAATCCGCGGCCTAATTACGTGCGGTATTCAACAATAGTGTTGGGTGGCGGCACGCTAGCCTGAGGAAGACACCATGAAAGCCGAAATCCATCCGAACTACCCGGAAATCGCTGTTACCTGCAGCTGCGGTAACAAGTTCGAAACTCGTTCGACCTACGGCAAAGCCCTGGCGATCGACGTTTGCAACGAATGCCACCCGTTCTACACCGGTAAGCAGAAGACTCTGGACACCGGCGGCCGTGTGCAGAAGTTCGCAGACCGTTTCGCTACTTTCGGCGTCGGCAAAAAAGCCTGAGGCTGATCATTTTGGAAGGTCGTTTCGACTTCTCCAGACTGATGAAAAAGGCGTCCCTTGCGGGCGCCTTTTTTGTGTCTGCGATTTGGCTGTCCGCCGCCCAGGCCTTTTGTCCGGCACCCGCAGGTCTGGCCAGCGTTTCCGTGCAGCGGGTGGTCGATGGCGACACCCTGCGCCTGAGCGACGGGCGCAATGTGCGCATGATCGGCCTCAATACGCCGGAGCTGGGCAAGCAGGGCCGCAGCGACGAACCCTTCGCCGTGGCAGCGCGCAAACGCCTGCAAGCGCTGGTCGATGACAGCGGCGGCCGGGTCGGTCTGCGACCCGGCAAGCAGGCGAAAGACCATTACGGCCGTACGCTGGCGCATGTTTACAGCGTCAGCGGAGTCAATCTCGAAGCGCAGATGCTTGCTGATGGTCTTGGTTTTCACGTTGCGGTGGCGCCGAACGTCGATCTGATCGCCTGCCAACAGGCCGCCGAACGCAGCGCGCGACAGGCTGGACTTGGTCTCTGGCGGCAATCGCCGGTGCAGAAAGCGCAGCAGATCCAGCGTTCGGGCTTTGCCGTAGTCAGCGGTCGGGTGAGCAAGGTGCTGCGCAATCGCGGCGGAATCTGGATCGAGTTGCAAGACACGCTTGTATTGCGGGTTGCACCCAATCTGCTCGGACAATTTGACAGTGCTGGTTTGCAAGCATTGAAAGGCAGGCAGATCGAGGCGCGTGGCTGGGTGGTTGACCGATCCCGGCGCGGTGGTCTGCAAAAAGGTCAGGCGCGCTGGTTGCTGCCGTTGACCGATCCTTCGATGCTGCACGTACCGCGCTGAAGAAAAATTGTAGACATTTTTCTGATTGATTGTGAACAGTCCAGCCCTTGTACGCCGTGGCTCTTGGCCCAAAGTCGTAGGGCAGGGCGCTTGACAGCGGTGACTGCCCAGTCTTGTGGGGACTTTGCGAGGCGCGTATCCTCGCTGACCAGTCTGTCCAACAGTAAAAAAGCGGAATGCCAAAATGTCTGATCTGAAAACTGCCGCTCTCGAATACCACGCCAATCCTCGTCCGGGGAAGCTGAGTGTCGAGCTCACCAAGGCCACTGCTACCGCCCGCGACCTGTCGCTGGCCTACAGCCCCGGCGTAGCTGAACCAGTACGCGAGATCGCTCGCGATCCTGAACTGGCCTACAAATACACCGGCAAGGGCAACCTGGTGGCAGTCATTTCCGACGGCACCGCGATTCTCGGCCTGGGCAACCTCGGCCCACTGGCTTCCAAGCCTGTAATGGAAGGCAAGGGCGTACTGTTCAAGCGTTTCGCCGGCATCGACGTATTCGACATCGAAGTCGACTCGGAAAGCCCGCAAGCCTTCATCGACACCGTCAAGCGCATCTCCATCACCTTCGGTGGCATCAACCTGGAAGACATCAAGGCGCCTGAGTGCTTTGAGATCGAACGCGCTCTGATCGAGCAGTGCGATATTCCGGTGTTCCACGATGACCAGCACGGCACCGCGATCGTGACCGCTGCCGGTATGATCAACGCCCTGGAAATCGCTGGCAAAACCCTGCCGGAAGCGAAGATTGTCTGCCTCGGCGCCGGTGCTGCCGCCATCTCCTGCATGAAACTGCTGGTGAGCATGGGCGCTCGCATCGAAAACATCTTCATGGTTGACCGTACCGGCGTGATCCACTCCGGCCGTGACGACCTGAACCAGTACAAAGCCGTGTTCGCCCACGCTACCGAGAAGCGCACCCTGGCAGACGCACTGGCAGGCGCTGACGTATTCGTCGGTCTGTCCGGTCCGAACCTGCTGAGCGCCGAAGGCCTGCTGTCGATGGCGGCCAACCCGATCGTCTTCGCCTGCTCCAACCCGGATCCGGAAATCTCCCCGGAACTGGCGCACGCCACCCGTAGCGACGTGATCATGGCCACCGGCCGTTCGGACTACCCGAACCAGGTCAACAACGTGCTGGGCTTCCCTTTCATCTTCCGTGGTGCCTTGGACGTTCGCGCCAAGCGCATCAACGAAGAAATGAAAGTCGCCGCCGCCAACGCCCTGCGCGAACTGGCCAAACTGCCTGTTCCACAGGACGTGTGCGATGCCTACGGCGGTGCTCCGCTGGAATTCGGCCGTGAGTACATCATTCCGAAACCAATGGACAAGCGCCTGATCACCCTGATCTCCGACGCCGTGGCCAAAGCGGCGATCGAGACCGGTGTGGCAACTCTGCCGTATCCGAAGAACTACCCGCTGAAAAGCGTGGATGACGTGTTCAACGGCTAAGCCGTTGTAGCGCTTCAAACAAAAGCCCCGGCTCGCGAGAGTCGGGGTTTTTTTTGTTTTCGGGAGTTCTCAGGATCGCATTTCATATCGACAAGGACCCTCACCCTAGCCCTCTCCCAGAGGGAGAGGGGATTGACCGAGGTGTTCGACGCCCTTCATCGACCTGAGAGAGTGGTGTCGATTATGGATTCGGCACAACACTTTCAGGTCGATGTAGCTCCCCAAGCATCCCCCGATCAGTCCCCTCTCCCTCCGGGAGAGGGTTAGGGTGAGGGGCTCTTGATCTTCGGGCAATAAAAAGCCCCGCACTTCTCACGAAGGCGGGGCTTTTCAATGGCTGCCGGATCAGAACAAATCGATCGGCGCCTGTTCATCCGCCGGCAGCGGGCTGCCTGGTACGGCGCCGTTGCCCAGCTCGTTCACCGACGGCGGCGTGTCTTCGGCCTTGAACAGTTCGAAGTACGCCCCCGGTGTGCTCGGTGTTGCTGCACGGCCGCTGACCGGATCCACCCGCAGGCTGAGCAGACCTTCTGGCTCAGGCTGCACATGCGGCGGCTTGTCTTTCAGCGCGGCCGACATGTAATTCATCCAGATCGGCAGCGCCACGGTGCCGCCGAACTCACGGCGTCCGAGGCTTTCCGGCTGGTCGAAACCGGTCCACACGGTGGTTACGTAATCAGCGTTGTAACCGGAGAACCAGGCATCTTTCGATTCGTTGGTGGTACCGGTCTTGCCGGCGATGTCGCTGCGGCCCATGGCCAGTGCACGCCGGCCGGTGCCGAGTTTGATTACGTCCTGCAGCATGCTGTTGAGGATGTAGGTGGTACGTCCATCGACAATCCGCTCGGCCACGGCCGGCGCTTGCGGCATTGCCGGATTGCCGGGCGCTTCACCGGCAACTGGTGTGGCGTTGACCGTGAACGACTCGGTAGCCGGCGCAGCGATACCGTCGGTCGCCGCACCACCCTGTGGCACGGTCGGCGGGTTGGCGACGAACAGCGTGTCGCCGTTACGGCTTTCGATCTTGTCGATGATGTACGGGGTGATCTTGTAGCCGCCGTTGGCAAAGGTGCTCCAGCCAGTGGCGATTTCCATCGGCGTCAGCGTTGCGGTGCCGAGTGCCAGCGACAGGTTCAGCGGCAGGTCCTGCTTGTTGAAGCCGAAGCGGGTGATGTAGTCGATGGTCTTGCCCACGCCCATGGCCTGCAACAGGCGGATCGACACCAGGTTGCGCGACTTGTACAGCGCTTCACGCAGGCGGATCGGGCCGAGGAAAGTGTTGGTGTCGTTCTTCGGTCGCCAGACCTTGTCCAGGTACTCGTCGACGAACACGATCGGCGCATCGTTGACCAGACTGGCAGCGGTGTAGCCGTTATCCAGCGCAGCGCTGTAAACGAATGGCTTGAAGCTCGAGCCCGGCTGACGCTTGGCCTGCATGGCGCGGTTGTAGTTGCTCTGCTCGAAAGCGAAGCCACCCACCAGCGAACGGATCGCACCGTTCTGCGGATCCAGCGACACCAGTGCGCCCTGAGCCTGGGGAATCTGGCTGAATTTCAGCGAATTGTCGGTCTGGCGCTGCACGCGGATCAGATCACCGACCTGCGCGACATCCGACGGCTGGCGCGGGTTGGCGCCCATGCTGTTGGTGTTGAGGAACGGTCGCGCCCATTTCATCGTGTCCCAGGCAACGTGCTCTTCACCGGTGCGGGTCAGCACTTGCAGGCCGGTTTTGTCGACTTGGGTGACGATGGCAGGTTCGAGACTGCTGATGGTGCGTTGCTTGGTCAGTTCGCTGGCCCAGGCTTCGCGGGTCTTGCCCGGCAGGCGCGACTCGGGGCCACGGTAGCCGTGGCGCTGATCGTAGGTCATCAAACCTTCGTGCAGTGCGGTGTTGGCCATTTCCTGCAGATTGCTTGGCACCGTGGTGGTGACACGGAAGCCTTCGGTGTAGGCCTCGCTGCCATAACGGCCGACCATTTCGGCGCGGGCCATTTCGGCGATGTACGGTGCGTTCACTTCCGGGGTCGGCACGTGGTAGCTGGCGTTCAGCGGCTCGTTGATCGCCGCGGTGTAGTCGGCTTCGCTGATCTTGCCCAGCTTGTACATGCGCCCGAGGATCCAGTCGCGGCGTTCTTTGCTGCGTGCCGGGTTGGCCAGCGGGTTGAAGCGCGACGGAGCCTTTGGCAGACCGGCGATCATCGCCATCTGCGCGAGGCTGATGTCACGGATCGATTTGCCGTAATACACCTGCGCCGCCGCCTCGATGCCGTAGGCGCGGTTACCCAGGTAGATCTTGTTGACGTACAGCTCAAGGATCTCGTCCTTGGTCAGCTGTCGTTCGATCTGCAGGGCCAGGAGAATTTCTGTGGTTTTGCGCGAAAAGCTGCGCTCGCTGGTGAGGAAGAAATTCTTCGCCACCTGCATGGTGATGGTGCTGCCGCCGGACTGAATGTGCCCGCTCTTGACCAGTTGCGTTGCCGCACGCATCAGGCTGCTCGGGTCGACGCCATAGTGATTGGCAAAATTGTCGTCTTCAGCACTTAGTAACGCATTGATGAAATTGGGCGGAATGTCGGCGAAACGGATCGGCGTACGGCGCATTTCGCCAAATTCTGCGATCAACTTGTTATCGCTGCTGTAGACGCGCAGAGGAATCTGCAACTGAATGCTTCTCAGCGCCTCCACAGACGGCAAACCCGGACTAAGGTAAAGAAAGGCGCCGCTGAGACCTAAGAGCAGTCCGCAGAAAACGGCGACGATGGACCAACCGAAAAATTTCAGCAGACGAATCAAGGCTTTTGGACATCCAGGGCAAAGAATAAATTTGGCACGGGGCTGCGGTTACACACAGAGCCATCCGCGCGGGCAGTAAAAAGCGGAAAAAATCGCTGGGCATTATAAGCACTTTTCCGTCGGAGGCGTCATTGGCGCTTCTGTCAAGACGGGGGTGAAGGAACGCAATGCGTATTACAGAGTCCGTAACTCACGGAAAGTCATAGGGAATTGGTAGTGCTGGGACTCTTCAATAAAAAGACCAATGCGTTACTGGGGATCGACATCAGCTCCACGTCGGTGAAGCTGCTGGAACTGAGCCGTCAGGGCGAGCGCTACCGGGTCGAGGCCTACGCGGTGGAGCCGTTGCCGGCGAACGCTGTGGTCGAAAAGAACATCGCCGAACTCGAGGGCGTTGGCCAGGCACTGAGCCGCCTGCTGGTCAAGGCGCGTACCGGGGTCAAGAGCGTGGCGGTGGCAGTGGCGGGTTCGGCGGTGATCACCAAGGTCATCGAGATGGACGCCGGGCTGTCCGACGACGAACTGGAAAACCAGCTCAAGATCGAGGCCGACCAATACATTCCCTATCCGCTGGACGAAGTCGCCATCGACTTTGAAGTCCAGGGCGTCTCGCCGCGCAACCCGGAACGGGTCAACGTGCTGCTTGCCGCCTGTCGCAAGGAAAACGTCGAGGTGCGTGAAGCGGCGCTGGCGCTCGCCGGCCTGACCGCGCGGGTGGTGGATGTCGAGGCCTACGCGCTGGAGCGCTCGTTCGGCCTGCTGGCGACGCATCTGGCGGCCTCACAGGAGCGCCTGACCGTGGCGGTGGTCGACATTGGCGCGACCATGACCACTCTCAGCGTCCTGCACAACGGCAAGATCATCTATACCCGCGAGCAATTGTTTGGCGGGCGCCAGCTCACCGAAGAGATCCAGCGCCGCTACGGCCTCACGGTCGAACAGGCGGGCCTGGCGAAAAAGCAGGGCGGGCTGCCTGACGATTACGTCAGCGAGGTCCTGCAGCCATTTCGCGAGGCGCTGGTGCAGCAAGTCTCGCGCTCGCTGCAGTTCTTCTTCGCCTCCGGCCAGTACAACGCGGTCGACCATATCCTGCTGGCGGGCGGCACCGCTTCGGTGCCCGGCCTGGACCGTCTGATCGAACAGCGTCTGGACACGCCGACGCAGGTCGCCAACCCGTTCGCCGACATGGCTCTAGGCAGCAAGGTCAATGCTGGGGCGCTGGCCAGTGATGCGCCAGCCTTGATGATTGCCTGCGGGCTCGCGCTCAGGAGTTTCGACTGATGGCGCGGATCAACCTTCTCCCCTGGCGCGAGGAGCGCCGCGAAGAACGGCGCAAGCGCTTTCTGCTGGTCCTGATCGGCGTGCTGGCCGGCTCGATCGGCGCGGTGCTGATTGCTGACCAGATCATCACCGCGGCCATCGAGCGGCAAATGGCGCGCAACGATTACATCGGTAAACAGATTGCCGTGGTCGACGAACGCATCAAGCAAATCAGCGAGCTCAAGGCGCGCCGCCAGCAATTGGTCGAGCGCATGCGCATCATCCAGGACCTGCAGGGCAACCGGCAGATCAGCGGGCGGGTCTTCGACCAACTGGCGCGTACCCTGCCGGACGGCGTGTATTTCACCGATGTGAAAATGGCCGGCAAGACCTTGTCCATCAGTGGCGCGGCGGAGTCGAACAACCGGGTCTCCGAGCTGATGCGCAATCTCGACGCATCCGACTGGTTCGACGCGCCAAGCCTGAATGAGGTCAAGGCCACCAGCGCTGATCAAGTCGAACAGGCCAATGTCTTCCAACTGACCGTTCGTCAGACCCAGCCCAAGGTTGTGGAGGACGAGCAATGAACGCCTCCGAGTGGCTGCAAAGCCTGCGCAACGTCGATTTCAACGACCTCGACACCAGCAATATCGGCTCCTGGCCCCCGGCGGTAAAAACCCTGTGCGGTGCGCTGGTGATGGTGTTTATCCTCGCGCTTGGCTATTACTTCTTCATCAGCGACATGGAAAATCAGCTCGACCTCAAGCGCGAAGAAGAAATCACCCTCAAGGAACAATTCGCCAGCAAGGCGCGGCTGTCGGCGAACCTTGAGCTCTATACCCAGCAAATGAAGGAAATGGAAAACACCTTTGGCGTATTGCTGCGGCAATTGCCCAGCGACACCGAAGTGCCGGGCCTGCTCGAAGACATCACCCGCACCGGTCTGGGCAGTGGCCTGGAATTCGAAGAGATCAAACTGCTGCCGGAAGTGACTCAGCCGTTCTACATCGAACTGCCGATCCAGATCACCGTGACCGGCGCCTATCACGACCTCGCCACCTTCGTCAGCGGCGTCGCCGGCCTGCCACGGATTGTGACTCTGCACGATTTCGAACTGGCGCCGGCCAATCCCGAGGGCGGGACGAAGCTGCGCATGAGTATTCTTGCCAAGACGTACCGCTATAACGACAAGGGGCTGGAGAAATGACCCCGATTCGTTACTTCGTCCTGCCCATGGTGCTGGCGTTGAGCGGCTGCGGTGGCGGCGATGACTTCAGCGACCTCGACGCGTACCTCAACGAAGTGCGCCTGCGCCCGGCGGGCAAGATTGAACCAACGCCGACATTCCGGTCTTACCCCACATTCACTTACAGCGCCGCCAACCTGCGCAGCCCGTTTTCGCGGCAGGCGCGGGTCGATCTGGCCGGGCAGAAGCACGGCTCGCGCAACGTCAAACCCGACCCCAACCGGGTCAAGCAATATCTTGAAGGATTCAATATCGAGCAGTTCGAAATGGTCGGCACGATCGCCAATGCCTCGGGCTCGTTCGCGCTGCTGCGCGGCGCAGGCGGGGTGCATCGCCTGAAGGTCGGCGACTACCTGGGCCGCAACGACGGCCGCATCGTCGCCATCAGCGCCACCCAGGTCGATGTCGTCGAGATCGTGCCCGACGGCGCCGGCGCCTGGCTGGAGCGGCCGCGCACCATTCCTTTGAAAGAGCACTCATAGTGGAAGTCGAACAATGAACAGGATTTTCTCCACCCTCGGTTTTTCGCTATGGATAGCGCTGGTGTCACCGATGGTAATGGCGGCCAGTCTGAAAGCGCTGGATGTTGCCGCGCTGCCGGGTGACCGCGTCGAACTGAAGCTGTCGTTCGACGGCCCGCCACCACAGCCCAAGGGCTACACAACCGAGTCGCCGGCGCGCATTGCACTGGATCTGCCGGGCGTGACCAGCCAGTTGGCCAACAGGAATCTTGATCTGGGCAGCGGCAACGCGCGCACGGCCACGGTGGCCGAAGCCAAGGATCGCACGCGGCTGATTGTCAGCCTGACGCAATTGGCGCCTTACAGCACGCGGGTCGAGGGCAATAATCTGTTTGTGGTGGTCGGTCAGGGCGCTTCCGCGACTGCGCCGCGCCCGGCTGCCGTGGCACCGCGTGCCGCCACGGCCGCTGCGGCACCTGCCAGACCAGCCGCGCAACGCAGCAGGGCGATTCGCGGCGTCGATTTCCAGCGCGGCACCGAGGGCGAGGGCAACGTAGTCATCGACCTCTCTGATCCGACCATCGCCCCGGATATCCAGGAGCACGATGGCAAGATCATCCTCAGCTTCGCCCGCACGCAATTGCCGGAAAAGCTGCGCGTGCGTCTGGACGTCAAGGACTTCGCCACGCCGGTGCAGTTCGTCAACGCAGCGCTCACCGGCGATCGCACCGTGATCAGTGTCGAGCCCAGCGGCACCTTCGACTATTCCACGTTTCAGACCGACAACAAGCTCACCGTCAGCGTTCGGCCGATGAGCATCGACGACCTGCAAAAGCGCAACGCCGACCGTCAGGCCTATGTCGGCGACAAGCTGTCACTGAATTTTCAGGACATCGACGTGCGCTCGGTGCTGCAACTGATCGCGGACTTCACCAATCTCAATCTGGTGGCGAGCGATACGGTGCAGGGCGGTATCACCTTGCGCCTGCAAAACGTGCCGTGGGATCAGGCACTGGATCTGGTGCTGAAAACCAAGGGGCTGGACAAGCGCAAGATCGGCAACGTGCTGCTGGTCGCGCCGGCCGATGAAATTGCCGCTCGCGAGCGTCAGGAACTGGAATCGCAGAAGCAGATCGCCGAGCTGGCGCCCCTGCGTCGCGAGCTGCTGCAAGTCAATTACGCCAAGGCGGCGGACATCGCCAAGCTGTTCCAGTCGGTGACCAGTGCCGAGGCCAAGGTCGACGAGCGCGGTTCGATTACCGTCGATGAGCGAACCAACAACATCATTGCCTACCAGACCCAGGATCGCCTCGACGAACTCCGGCGGATCGTCGCGCAGCTGGATATTCCGGTACGCCAGGTGATGATCGAGGCGCGCATCGTTGAGGCCAACGTCGATTACGACAAGAGCCTGGGCGTGCGCTGGGGCGGTTCGGTGCAGAACAAGGGCAACTGGAACGCCTCCGGGGTCAACGGTTCGTCGAGCACCATCGGTACGCCGGGCAGCACCGGCACCAACTCGCCGTTCGTCGACATGGGCACGGTCAATAACACTTCGGGGATCGGCATCGCATTCATCACCGACAACGTGCTGCTGGATCTCGAACTGACGGCGATGGAAAAGACCGGCAACGGCGAAATCGTCTCGCAGCCGAAGGTGGTCACCTCGGACAAGGAAACCGCGAAGATCCTCAAAGGCACCGAGATTCCCTATCAGGAGGCCAGCTCCAGTGGCGCGACCTCGGTGTCGTTCAAGGAGGCCTCGCTGTCGCTGGAAGTCACTCCGCAGATCACTCCGGACAACCGCATCATCATGGAGGTCAAGGTCACCAAGGATGAGCCGGACTACCTGAACAAAGTGCAGGATGTGCCGCCGATCAAGAAAAACGAGGTCAATGCCAAAGTGCTGGTAAATGACGGCGAGACCATCGTAATCGGCGGTGTTTTTTCAAATACTCAAAGCAAGGTCGTAGATAAGGTGCCATTTCTTGGCGATGTGCCGTATCTTGGCCGCCTTTTCCGGCGTGATGTGGTTTCGGAGAAAAAATCCGAGCTGCTGGTATTTCTCACTCCGCGTATCATGAATAACCAGGCGATTGCTGTGAGTCGTTGATTCTGTGCGAAATTTGATACTTGTAGGACCGATGGGTGCTGGCAAAAGCACCATCGGCCGATTGCTGGCCAAAGAGCTGCGCCTGCCGTTCAAGGATTCCGACAAGGAAATTGAGCTGCGCACGGGTGCCAATATCCCATGGATCTTCGACAAGGAAGGCGAGCCCGGCTTTCGTGACCGTGAGCAGGCGATGATCGCCGAGCTGTGCGCGTTCGATGGCGTGGTGCTGGCGACCGGCGGCGGCGCAGTGATGCGTGATGCCAATCGCAAGGCCCTGCATGAAGGCGGGCGCGTGGTGTATCTGCACGCCTCCGTCGAGCAGCAGGTCGGCCGCACCTCCCGCGATCGCAATCGGCCGCTGCTGCGTACCGCCGATCCGGCGAAAACCCTGCGCGACCTGCTCGAGATCCGTGACCCGCTCTATCGGGAAATTGCCGATCTGGTGGTGGAAACCGACGAGCGGCCGCCACGCATGGTGGTGCTCGACATTCTCGACCGCCTCGCGCAGTTGCCGCCCCGTTAAAGCATCGTCCGAAATGCGCTATCCTCGGCGTCCTGTCAGCGTCCGCCGAGGGTGTGGCGGATGCCGGGCGAGCGGCGTCATACCGCTACAGGCCGCAGAACACCAATAATTTCAGGGCAGGACGCCTGCTTCCATCTTCACTGTGGGGACACATGCAGACACTCAAGGTCGATCTAGGCGAGCGCAGCTACCCGATTCATATTGGCGAAGGTCTGTTGGATCAGCCGGAACTGCTGGCGCCGCATATCCACGGGCGGCAGGTGGCAATCATCTCCAACGAAACCGTCGCGCCGCTCTATCTCGAACGTCTGACCCGCAGCCTTGCGCAGTTCTCGGTGATCTCGGTGGTGTTGCCTGATGGCGAAGCCTTCAAGAACTGGGAAACCCTGCAACTGATTTTCGATGGTCTGCTGACCGCCCGTCATGACCGCCGCACCACCGTGATCGCCTTGGGCGGCGGGGTGATCGGCGACATGGCCGGGTTCGCGGCCGCCTGCTATCAGCGCGGTGTCGATTTTATCCAGATTCCTACCACGCTGTTGTCGCAGGTCGATTCCTCGGTCGGCGGCAAGACTGGCATCAACCATCCGCTGGGCAAGAACATGGTCGGCGCGTTCTATCAGCCGAACGTGGTGCTGATCGATACCGCATCGCTTAAAACCCTGCCGGAGCGCGAGTTGTCGGCGGGCCTGGCGGAAGTCATCAAGTACGGTCTGATCTGCGACGAACCGTTCCTGACCTGGCTGGAAAAAAACGTCGACGCCCTGCGTGCGCTGGATCAAAGCGCGCTGACCTATGCGATCGAGCGTTCCTGCGCGGCCAAGGCTGCCGTGGTCGGCGCCGATGAAAAGGAAACCGGCGTCCGCGCTACGCTCAACCTCGGTCACACCTTCGGCCACGCCATCGAAACCCACATGGGCTATGGTGTCTGGCTGCATGGCGAGGCGGTGGCGGCGGGCACGGTGATGGCGCTGGAAATGTCCGCGCGCCTGGGCTGGATCAGCGAGCAGGAGCGTGATCGCGGCATTCGTCTGTTCCAGCGCGCCGGCTTGCCGGTCGTTCCGCCGACAGAAATGACCGAAGCCGATTTTCTCCAACACATGGCAATTGATAAAAAAGTGATCGACGGTCGTCTGCGCCTGGTGCTGCTGCGCCGGATGGGCGAAGCGGTAGTGACCGACGATTATCCGAAAGAGGTTCTACAGGCCACGCTGGGAGCGGACTACCGCGCCCTGGCTCAGCTTAAAGGTTAAAACGATTCCGATGACTAGTTTGCATGCCGACGAGGCGTTTCTCGGCCATTTCCAGTTAAGTCACGACCCGTTCGCGCCACGGGTGCCGGGCTTCAAATTCTTCCCGGCCCAGCGCAAACCGGTGCTGGGTCAACTGCATCACCTGGCGCGCTACAGCCAGTTGCTGCTGGTGGTCACCGGCCCGCAAGGCAGCGGCAAGACCCTGCTGCGGCAAGCGCTCGTTGCCAGTACCAACAAACAATCGGTGCAGAGCGTGGTGGTTTCCGCCCGTGGCGCCGGTGATGCGGCCGGCGTGCTGCGCCAGGTGGCGCAGGCGCTGGATGTCGCTCAGGCCGAAGTCGGTGCGATTCTCGAGCAGGTAGTGCAGCTGGGTCTGACCGGGCAGGAAGTCTATCTGCTCGTGGACGATGCCGAGCAGCTCGACGAGTCCGCGCTGGAAGCGTTGATGGCGCTCGGCGCCGGCACGCCGGAAGGTCGTCCGCATGTGTTCCTGTTCGGCGAGTCGTCGCTGATCGCTCAGCTCGAGGCGTTGCAGCTCGAAGAAGAGCGTTTCCATGTCATCGAATTGCAGCCGTACACCGAAGAAGAGACCCGCGAATATCTCGACCAGCGGCTGGAAGGCGCGGGCCGGGGTGTCGAACTTTTCACCGCAGATCAGATCTCTGATATTCACGAAAGCTCCGAGGGCTGGCCGGGCAACATCAACCAGGTCGCTCGCGATGCACTGATCGAAGTCATGATTGCCAGCCGCTCCGCGGTCAAGCGTCCAAGTATGGGGTTCAACATGCCGAAGAAACACGTATTGGCGATTTCCGCCGTCGTTGTGGTCGCGGTTGCCGCCGCCTGGCTGATGCCGGGTCGCAGCAAGGCACCGACCACCGGTGCTCCGGCCAATGAACAGGCGCAACTGCCATTGGGTCAGGGTGCAGCGAACGGCGCCAACCCGTCCGTCGAATTCGCCGGCAACACCCAGCCGATGCCGCTGCCATTGGTCGGCAACTCGCAGCCGGTCATGCGTGGCCCGCTGGCAGAAGCCGCCGGTGGCATTACCGAAGGCGACGACGGCGTGCCGCTGGAAGGCTCCAGCGATACGCCGCCGACCGTAACCACCTCCGCGCCGCCTGCTGGCGTTCCGGCCGGTCCTGCGCCGACACCGGTTCCGACTCCTGCCGCCAAACCGGCGCCAACCCCGGCACCGACGCAGATCGCCACGGCCAAGCCTGCTCCGGCCACCCCGGCGCCAGCTGCGAAACCGGCTCCTGCTCCGGCCAAGCCTGCCGACAAGCCGGTCACCGTGGCCAAGGCTGCCGGTGGCAGCTGGTACGCCGGTCAGCCGACCAGCAACTATGTCGTGCAGATCCTCGGCACCAGCTCGGAAACCGCTGCGCAGAACTTCGTCAAGGAGCAGGGCGGCGAGTACCGTTATTTCAAGAAAGTCCTCAATGGCAAGCCGCTTTACGTGATCACCTACGGCAACTTTGCCAATCGTGATGCGGCCGTTTCTGCCATCAAGGCCTTGCCAGCGAAGGTTCAGGCTGGTAAACCTTGGCCTCGCACTGTCGCCAGCGTCCAACAGGAACTGGCAACAACTCGCTGAAGATTCGGCGGCCTTACCCAGGCCGCCTCTCCAAGCACCTCAAAATTTCTACGAGTGCGCGCCGCCTCCAGGGACGGTTGGCGCTTGCTGACGACCGCGACGCCGCCCCATTTTTTGCTGGGCAAGGCGCGAGGAACGTAGTTTGGTTTTTCCAAATAAGTTCCGAGCAACGCTGCCCAGCGAAAAATGGGGCGCGTCCCTTCGGGTTGCGCGCCAACGTGTGCGAGGCTGCGTTGCGGGATTTGCCAAGGGAACAACCATTGGCAGCATCCCGCGCCTTGCCTCGCACACGTTGGCGTGCAACGCGGTTCGCCAGCAAGCGCCAACCGTCCCTGCGGCCGCGTGCCTTGTGGTGTCTGCGTCACAGTAGTCTTTGAGTCGTTGCGGTCAAAATTAAAAAAGTTTTGACTAGCACAGCAGATCGCTTTAAACCTTTCACAAATGCGACATGAATTTGCGACAGTTCGTCGTCAAATTTGTGAGCCTCTGTGTCGCTGTGTACAATGACCACCCTTTTGCCCCCGCTAAGCCGGCGTACGTTCGGCGCGGAACGCAAGTGGTTGAATTGAAAAGAAATTTGCCTCGAGTAGAGGCAGCCTGGTGAGAAAGTGTCTATGAAAGCAGGTCTGTACCAACCAGATGAATTCAAGGATAACTGCGGTTTCGGCCTGATAGCTCATATGCAGGGCGAGCCCAGTCATACCCTTTTGCAAACGGCCATCGAGGCCCTGACCTGCATGACCCACCGCGGTGGGATTAATGCCGACGGCAAGACCGGTGACGGTTGCGGTCTGCTGATTCAAAAACCCGACGCCTTCCTGCGAGCCATTGCCCGGGAAAGCTTCGGCGTCGATATGCCCAAGCAATATGCCGTGGGCATGGTGTTCTTCAATCAGGATCCGGCCAAGGCCGAAGCCGCTCGCGAGAACATGAACCGCGAGATCCTCGCCGAAGGCCTGCAACTGATCGGCTGGCGCAAAGTGCCGATCGACACCAGCGTCCTCGGCCGCCTCGCCCTTGAACGCCTGCCGCAGATCGAGCAGGTCTACATCGGCGGCGAAGGCCTGAGCGATCAGGACATGGCGGTGAAGCTGTTCAGCGCCCGTCGCCGTTCGTCGGTGGCCAACGCCGCTGACAGCGACCACTACATCTGCAGCTTTTCGCACAAGACCATCATCTATAAAGGCCTGATGATGCCGGCCGACCTGGCCGCGTTCTATCCAGACCTGAGTGACGAGCGCCTGCAAACCGCAATCTGCGTGTTCCACCAGCGCTTCTCTACCAACACCCTGCCGAAATGGCCGCTGGCGCAGCCGTTCCGCTTCCTCGCCCACAACGGCGAGATCAACACCATCACCGGTAACCGCAACTGGGCGCAGGCCCGGCGGACCAAGTTCACCAACGATCTGATGGATCTGGAAGAACTCGGCCCGCTGGTCAACCGTGTCGGGTCCGACTCATCGAGCATGGACAACATGCTCGAACTGATGGTCACCGGTGGCATCGACCTGTTCCGTGGCGTGCGCATGATCATTCCGCCTGCGTGGCAGAACGTCGAAACCATGGACCCGGATCTGCGTGCGTTCTACGAGTACAACTCGATGCACATGGAGCCGTGGGACGGCCCGGCCGGCGTGGTAATGACCGACGGTCGTTACGCGGTGTGCCTGCTCGACCGTAATGGTCTGCGTCCGGCGCGCTGGGTCACCACCAAGAACGGTTTCATCACCCTCGCCTCGGAAATCGGCGTGTGGAACTACCAGCCCGAAGACGTGCTCGCCAAGGGCCGTGTCGGCCCTGGCCAGATCTTCGCTGTGGACACCGAGACCGGGCAGATCCTCGATACCGATGCGATCGACAACCGTCTGAAATCCCGTCATCCGTACAAGCAGTGGCTGCGCAAGAATGCCCTGCGCATTCAGGCGACCATGGAAGACAACGACCACGGTTCGGCTTTCTACGACGTCGACCAGCTCAAGCAGTACATGAAGATGTATCAGGTCACGTTCGAGGAGCGTGATCAGGTGCTGCGTCCGCTCGGCGAGCAAGGTTACGAAGCCGTGGGTTCGATGGGCGACGACACGCCGATGGCTGTGCTGTCCCAGCGTGTACGCACGCCGTACGACTATTTCCGCCAGCAGTTCGCGCAGGTCACCAACCCGCCGATCGACCCGCTGCGTGAAGCGATCGTGATGTCGCTGGAAATCTGCCTCGGTGCCGAGCGCAACATTTTCCAGGAGTCGCCGGAACACGCCTCGCGCGTGATCCTCAGCTCGCCAGTGATCTCGCCGGCCAAGTGGCGCTCGCTGATGAATCTGGACCGTCCGGGTTTCGAACGGGCGATCATCGACCTCAACTACGACGAAAGCCTCGGCCTCGAAGCGGCGATCCGCAACGTTGCCGATCAGGCTGAAGAAGCCGTGCGTGCCGGGCGTACCCAGATCGTCCTGAGCGACCGCCATATCGCCCCGGGCAAGCTGCCGATCCACGCCTCCCTGGCGACCGGTGCCGTGCACCACCGTCTGACCGAAAAAGGCCTGCGTTGCGATTCCAACATCCTCGTTGAAACCGCGACCGCCCGTGACCCGCATCACTTCGCCGTGCTGATCGGTTTCGGCGCCTCGGCGGTGTATCCGTTCCTGGCCTACGAAGTATTGGGTGACCTGATCCGTACCGGTGAAGTGCTGGGCGACCTCTACGAGGTGTTCAAGAACTACCGCAAGGGCATCACCAAAGGCCTGCTGAAGATCCTGTCGAAGATGGGTATCTCGACCATCGCTTCGTATCGCGGTGCGCAGCTGTTCGAGGCCATCGGCCTGTCCGAAGAAGTCTGCGAGCTGAGCTTCCGTGGTGTGCCAAGCCGCATCAAGGGCGCGCGTTTCGTCGACATCGAAGCCGAGCAGAAGGCCCTCGCCGTCGAAGCCTGGAGCCCGCGCAAGCCGATCCAGCAGGGCGGTCTGCTGAAGTTCGTCCACGGTGGCGAATATCACGCCTACAACCCGGACGTGGTCAACACCCTGCAAGCCGCTGTGCAGCAGGGCGACTACGCCAAGTTCAAGGAATACACCTCGCTGGTGGACAACCGTCCGGTGTCGATGATTCGCGACCTGTTCAAGGTCAAGACCCTCGACACGCCGCTGGACATCAGTGAAGTCGAGCCGCTGGAGTCGGTGCTCAAGCGTTTCGATTCCGCCGGTATCTCGCTGGGCGCACTGTCGCCGGAAGCTCACGAAGCCCTGGCCGAAGCCATGAACCGCCTCGGCGCGCGTTCCAACTCCGGCGAAGGTGGTGAAGATCCGGCGCGTTACGGCACCATCAAGAGTTCGAAAATCAAGCAGGTTGCCACCGGCCGTTTTGGTGTAACTCCGGAATACCTGGTCAACGCCGAAGTGCTGCAGATCAAGGTCGCCCAAGGCGCCAAGCCGGGCGAGGGCGGGCAACTGCCGGGCGGCAAGGTCAACGGGCTGATCGCCAAGCTGCGTTACGCAGTGCCGGGCGTGACCCTGATTTCGCCACCGCCGCACCACGACATCTATTCGATCGAAGATTTGTCGCAGTTGATCTTTGACTTGAAGCAGGTCAACCCGCAGGCGCTGGTTTCGGTGAAGCTGGTAGCAGAAGCGGGCGTCGGCACCATCGCCGCCGGTGTGGCCAAGGCCTATGCCGACCTGATCACCATTTCCGGCTACGACGGTGGCACCGGTGCTTCGCCGCTGACCTCGATCAAATACGCAGGCGCACCGTGGGAACTCGGCCTGGCTGAAACCCACCAGACCCTGCGCGGCAACGACCTGCGCGGCAAAGTCCGGGTGCAGACCGACGGTGGCCTGAAAACCGGTCTCGACGTGATCAAAGCCGCGATCCTTGGCGCCGAGAGCTTCGGCTTCGGTACCGCGCCGATGATCGCACTGGGCTGCAAATACCTGCGCATCTGCCATCTGAACAACTGCGCCACTGGCGTCGCGACGCAGAACGAGAAACTGCGCAAGGATCACTACATCGGCACCGTCGACATGGTGGTGAATTTCTTCACCTACGTCGCCGAAGAAACCCGTGAGTGGCTGGCCAAACTGGGTGTGCGCTCCCTCGAAGAGCTGATCGGTCGCACTGATCTGCTGGAAATCCTCGAAGGCCAGACCGCCAAGCAACATCACCTGGACCTGACGCCGCTGTTGGGCAGCGATCACATCCCGGCGGACAAACCGCAGTTCTGCGGCGTTGAGCGCAACCCGCCGTTCGACAAAGGTCTGCTCGCGGAGAAGATGGTCGAGCTGGCCTCGTCGGCGATCAACGACCTCAGCGGTGCTGAGTTTGAGCTGGATATCTGCAACTGCGACCGTTCGATCGGCGCCCGAATCTCCGGCGAAATCGCGCGCAAGCACGGCAACCAGGGCATGGCCAAGGCGCCGATCACCTTCCGTTTCAAAGGCACGGCCGGGCAGAGCTTCGGTGTGTGGAACGCCGGCGGTCTGAACATGTACCTGGAAGGCGACGCCAACGACTACGTCGGCAAAGGCATGACCGGCGGCAAGCTGGTCATCGTGCCGCCGAAGGGCAGCGTTTATAAAACTCAGGAAAGCGCCATCATCGGCAACACCTGCCTGTACGGCGCCACTGGCGGCAAGTTGTTCGCCGCCGGCACCGCAGGCGAGCGTTTCGCCGTGCGTAACTCCGGTGCCCACACCGTCGTGGAAGGCACTGGCGATCACTGCTGCGAGTACATGACCGGTGGTTTCGTCTGCGTGCTGGGCAAGACCGGTTACAACTTCGGCTCTGGCATGACCGGTGGTTTCGCCTACGTGCTCGATCAGGACAACACCTTCGTTGACCGGGTCAATCACGAACTGGTGGAGATCCAGCGGATCAGCGGCGAGGCGATGGAAGCCTATCGCAGCCACCTGCAGAACGTGCTGAACGAGTACGTCGCCGAAACCGACAGCGAGTGGGGTCGTGAACTCGCCGAGAACCTCGACGATTACTTGCGGCGTTTCTGGTTGGTCAAGCCCAAGGCTGCCAGCTTGAAAACCCTGCTTTCCAGCACTCGTGCCAACCCGCAGTGATATGCGCCTGAAGAGTTTGATGAGGTTTTAACAATGGCTGAACGTCTGAATAACGACTTCCAGTTCATCGATGTCGGGCGCAAGGATCCGAAGAAGAAACTGTTGCGTCAACGCAAGAAAGAGTTCGTTGAAATCTACGAACCGTTCAAACCCCAGCAGTCGGCCGATCAGGCCCACCGCTGCCTGGGTTGCGGCAACCCGTATTGCGAATGGAAGTGCCCGGTGCACAACTTCATTCCCAACTGGCTCAAATTGGTCGCCGAGGGCAATATCCTTCAGGCCGCCGAGCTGTCGCACCAGACCAACACCCTGCCGGAAGTCTGCGGCCGGGTGTGCCCACAGGATCGTCTGTGCGAGGGTGCCTGCACCCTCAACGACGGCTTCGGCGCGGTGACCATCGGTTCGGTCGAGAAGTACATCACCGACACCGCGTTCGCCATGGGCTGGCGCCCGGACATGTCCAAGGTCAAGCCGACCGGCAAACGCGTGGCGATCATCGGCGCAGGCCCGGCGGGTCTTGGTTGTGCCGACGTGCTGGTGCGTGGCGGCGTGACCCCGGTGGTATTCGACAAGAACCCGGAAATCGGTGGCCTGCTGACCTTCGGCATCCCCGAGTTCAAGCTGGAAAAGACCGTGCTGAGCAATCGTCGCGAAGTCTTCACCGGCATGGGCATCGAGTTCCGTCTCAACACCGAAGTCGGCAAAGACGTGACCATGGAACAACTGCTCGCCGAGTACGATGCGGTGTTCATGGGCATGGGGACCTACACCTACATGAAGGGCGGCTTTGCCGGTGAGGACCTGCCAGGCGTTTATGACGCGCTGGACTTCCTCATCGCCAACGTCAATCGCAACCTGGGCTTTGAAAAGTCGCCGGAAGATTTCGTCGACATGAAAGGCAAGAAGGTTGTGGTGCTCGGCGGCGGCGACACGGCGATGGACTGCAATCGCACCTCGATCCGTCAGGGCGCCAAGTCGGTGACCTGCGCTTATCGTCGTGACGAAGCGAACATGCCCGGCTCGCGCAAAGAGGTGAAGAACGCCAAGGAAGAAGGCGTGAAATTCCTCTACAACCGCCAGCCGATCGCCATCGTCGGTGAAGACAAGGTCGAAGGCGTGAAGGTGGTCGAGACCCGTCTCGGCGAGCCGGACGCCCGTGGCCGTCGTAGCCCCGAGCCGATCCCGGGTTCCGAAGAGATCATCCCGGCCGACGCCGTGGTCATCGCCTTCGGCTTCCGTCCGAGCCCGGCGCCGTGGTTCGAACAGTTCGAGATCCAGACCGACAGCCAGGGCCGCGTTGTTGCGCCCGAGCAAGGTCAGTACAAGCACCAGACCAGCAACCCGAAAATCTTCGCCGGTGGCGACATGGTGCGCGGTTCCGACCTGGTGGTGACGGCGATCTTTGAAGGGCGCAATGCGGCTGAAGGGATCCTCGATTACCTGGGTGTCTAACCCCGGCGCCTGAGCCAAACGCAATACTCCTGTGGGAGCGAGCCTGCTCGCGAAAGCGGTCTGTCAGCCAACTTCAATGTTGGATGTGCCGGCCTCTTCGCGAGCAGGCTCGCTCCCACAGTTGTTTTAGGGTGTTGCGGAAAATCGTGTCCCAGCGCGACAAATTGACCCGATAGACAAAAGGCTGACCCACATCCGTGCCTTTTGCCTCGCGCTCTGAGAAAATGCCCGCACTTTTTTTCCGGATGCCGACATGACTGCCCTGAAGAACGACCGTTTCCTCCGCGCCCTGCTCAAGCAACCCGTTGACGTCACCCCTGTGTGGATGATGCGCCAGGCCGGTCGCTACCTGCCGGAGTACCGCGCCAGCCGCGCCCATGCCGGCGACTTCATGAGCCTGTGCATGAATCCGGAGTTCGCCTGCGAAGTCACCCTGCAACCGCTCGACCGCTACCCGCAACTGGACGCGGCGATCCTGTTTTCCGACATCCTCACCATTCCCGATGCCATGGGCCAGGGCCTGTACTTCGAGACCGGTGAAGGCCCGCGCTTCAAAAAAGTTGTCAGCACCCTGGCCGACATCGAAGCCCTGCCGATCCCGGATCCGCACAAAGACCTCGGCTACGTGATGGACGCGGTCAGCACCATCCGTCGCGAGCTGAACGGACGTGTGCCGCTGATCGGTTTCTCCGGCAGCCCGTGGACCCTCGCGACTTACATGGTCGAAGGCGGCTCGTCGAAAGACTTCCGCAAGACCAAGGCGATGCTTTACGACAACCCGCAAGCCATGCACCTGTTGCTCGACAAATTGGCGCAATCGGTGACTTCGTACCTCAACGGCCAGATCATGGCCGGTGCACAAGCGGTGCAGATCTTCGATACTTGGGGCGGCAACCTGTCGGCGGCGGCGTATCAGGAATTCTCCCTGGCCTACATGAAGAAAATCGTCAGCGGCCTTATCCGCGAGAACGACGGACGCAAAGTGCCAGTGATTCTGTTCACCAAGAACGGCGGCCTGTGGCTGGAAAGCATCGCCGAAGCCGGCGCCGACGCCCTCGGCCTTGACTGGACCTGCGACATCGGCAACGCCCGCGCCCGTGTCGGCGACAAGGTCGCGCTGCAAGGCAACATGGACCCGACCGTGCTCTACGCCAAACCGGAAGCGATCCGCACTGAAGTCGGGCGCATCCTCGCCAGCTACGGCAAGGGCAGCGGCCACGTGTTCAACCTTGGCCACGGAATTACGCCGGAAGTCGATCCGGAACATGCCGGCGCGTTCCTGCGTGCGGTGCATGAGCTGTCGGCGCAGTATCACGAGTGATCAGCGCCCAGTAAAAAACGCCCGGCCAAATGCCGGGCGTTTTCTTTTGCACGGTCTAATGTCGTACCCAAATCAACTGTGGGAGCGAGCCTGCTCGCGAAAGCGGTGTGTCATTCAACACTGATGTTGCCTCACAAGTGCATTCGCGAGCAGGCTCGCTCCCACAGGGATTTATCTCAGGCTTTGACACCCTGCAACGGCGGCAACTTCGCCAACTTCAACGCCACCAGCAGGGCAATCAGCAACAACGCACCAATGAACAGGCCGATGCCATTCCACCCGCCCAGATGCCAGAACACCCCGCCCGCCGTCCCGGCAATGCTCGACCCGGCGTAATAACTGAACAGATACAGCGACGACGCCTGACCCTTGGCGGTCAACGCGCGCCGGCCGATCCAGCTGCTCGCCACCGAGTGCGCGGCGAAGAAGCCGAAGGTGAACACCAGCATGCCGACGATCACTAGCAACAACGAGGTGAACATGGTCAGTGCCAGTCCGGCGAACATCAGTGCAATGGTCGCCCAGAGCACTTTGCGTCGCCCCAGCTTGTCCGCCAAAGAACCGATTTTCGCCGAGCTGTAGATCCCCGACAGATACACCACCGAGAGCAATCCGACAAATACCTGATCGAGGTTGTACGGCGCCGCCAGCAAGCGGTAGCCGATGTAGTTGAACAGCGTGACAAACGCGCCCATCAGCACAAACGCTTCAAGAAACAGTAGCGGCAGGCCGGCGTCGCGAAAGTGCATGGTGAAGCCGTCGAGCAGGCTGCGCGGGTGCAGCGAGCGAGCGCGGAAGTTGCGCGACTCCGGGAGGATCTTCCAGAACACCGCCGCTGCGATCAGCGCCAGACCGCCGATCACCAGCATCGCAGTGTGCCAGCTGACGAAGTCGATCAGCACGCCGGTGATCAAGCGTCCGCTCATCCCGCCGATCGCGTTGCCGCCGATGTACAAACCCATTGCCAGGCCGATGTGCTGTGGATGGATTTCTTCGCTCAGATAGGTCATCGCCACCGCTGCCAGGCCGCTCAATGACAGGCCGATCAATGCGCGCATGATCAGCACGCCTTGCCAGCTCGGCATCATCGAACTGGCGATGGTGCACAACGCGGCAGCGAACAGTGCGGCGACCATCACCGGTTTACGGCCGATGCGGTCGGAAATCGGCCCGGTGATCAGCAGACCGAAGGCCAACATGCCGGTCGCCACCGAGAGGATCAGGCTGCTCTGCGCCGCGTTGATCCCGTATTCGTGGGACAGCAGCGGCATCATCGGTTGCACGCAATAGAGCAGCGCGAACGTCGCAAAGCCGCCACAGAATAGTGCCAGCACCGTGCGCATGAAGGCCGGCGTGCCTTTTTCGATGTAGATCTCCTGCAGCTCGGCGAGGGCATCGTCGTCGGCTGCGGGCGGGATTTCGTGGGCAAGGGGCGCGACAGCAGTTTTCACTTCAGACCTCGGAAAGCACAGCCGGGCAGGCAATGAAAAAATCATATAGCTGGCTAATGTTTCTATCCAATATATTGTTCGACCTGTTTGATAGCTTCAGCGACCTAATGGTAATCCTATGGAACTGCGTCATCTGCGTTACTTCATCGCCGTCGCCGAAGAACTGCATTTTGGCCGGGCCGCACAGGTGCTGGGCATCTCCCAGCCACCGCTGAGCCAGCAGATTCAGGCGCTGGAGCAACAGCTCGGCGCGCGCTTGTTCGAACGGACCAATCGTCGGGTCGAATTGAGCGAGGCGGGCAGGTTGTTTCTGCAGGAGGCGCGGCTGGTGCTGGCACAAGTCGACAAGGCAGCGGATGTCGCCCGCCGTGCGCAACTTGGCGAGCTGGGTGAGTTGAAGATTGGCTTCACCTCGTCTGCACCGTTCAACTCGACCATTCCGCAGGCGATTTTTTCCTTTCGTCAGCGCTTTCCGGCGGTGCATCTGAATCTGCGCGAAATGAGCAGCACCATGGTCGCCGATGCCTTGGTGGACGAGTCGATCGAGGTGGGCATCATGCGCCCGCTCGGATTGCCGGATTCACTGAGTGTTGTGGAGTTGATGCGCGAGCCATTGGTGGCGGTGCTCAGTTCCAAGCATCCGTTGGCCCAAGGCAGCGACGAAGGCCTGTTTCTCTCGGCGCTGGCGCTGGAACCGTTCGTGTTTTTTCCGCGCAGTTATGGCAGCGGGCTCTATGCACAACTGCTCAGTCTGGCCCGTGATGCCGGCTTCAGCCCGCACTTTGCCCAAGAGGCTGGCGAGGCGATGACCATCATCGGTCTGGTCGCAGCGGGCCTCGGTGTGTCAGTGCTGCCAGCGTCCTACCAACGCATGCGCATCGACGGCGTGGTCTACCGCCCGTTGCTCGATCCCGAAGCGATTTCGGCGGTGTGGCTGGTGCAGCGCAAAGATCAGAAATCACCGATGGCCAAGGCGTTTGTCGAACTGCTGACGCGCAAGGTTGAGCCTCTGACGGTGTGAAGGCCGCTGGCGCTTTCGCGAGCAGGCTCGCTCCCACAGGGAAACGCATTCCAAGGTGGGAGCGAGCCTGCTCGCGAAGGCGTCGGCCCAAACATCACAGATTTCAGGGCAACCGCACCAAATCCCCCTTCAACGCCACCCGCGTGACAAATATCCCCGCCCGGCACTCGTACGTATTCAAATCCTTGCGCACATGCTGGTCGTAGTAACTGACGATATTGACCACTGCATTCGCCCCGACCCGCTTGGCATCAGCCTGCAATTTGATCAGATTCGACTGCAACACCCATTCACACGAAGCCTGATCGCTCTTGTTGAAGCCGTTGGTTTTCAAATCACTGACCACCCCTCGGCGCAGCAACTGCTGAGTGCCCTGCGGCCCGTTGCCGATCAGGTAGAACTTCACACTGCCATCCAGCCGACCGGCGCGAATCGCGTCCGACAGCACGGTTTCGAAAGGCATGTACATGAGGTTGGTGGCATGGCTGGCACTGGGCAGCAGGGCGATAAGCGCAGCGGCCATCAGGGCTTTCACTTGCATGGTCATCTCCTTTGACGGTGAAAGAGAACTGCGAGGGCAGGTACTGAGCCGGGACCTGCTTAAGCGAGTGTAGATGGTGCAAGGGAGCGAGGGGATTGCAGAGAGCTACATTTCCCGTTACGGATCTGCCTTAGGGGAACGCTCGATTTTTGCGCAAAATCGCCTCTTTTCCAGTGAGTGCCACGGATGCCTCTTCGATACCAGCCCAAGGAGGGCAGCGTGCTAATTTGCGATTTCAGAGGCTATGAAGTGCCTGAGATGGTGAAAGTCAGGCCCGTTGTCGTTCTGCGTAAACACCGCAGCAATAGTCTGTTGGTGGGACTGTGATGGCACTGAATATGGCGCCGAGAGGCGAAACGCCAGCCGTTGTCTGCCGATGCATTTCAAGCAATACTGCCTGCGTTCCCGAAAGGGGCTTGTGAGACTCTGAGGATCCTGGGCAACCAGCCATCGCAGAGCCAGGCAGGTAATCGGCGATGACAAGCCAACCTGTCTGTGAAAGGGCGCCGAATGGCGCCCTTTGTCATTTCTGGCGTTTACTGAACCTTCGCCAGATCACCCTTCAGCGCAACGCCCGCCATGATCGCGCCGGCGTGGCATTCGTAGGTTTGCGCGTCCTTGCGCTCGTTGCGCTTGTAGAAGCTGACGATGTTGGTCACGGCATTGGCGCCGGCGTTTTTCGCGGCCTGGTGCAGGCTGATGATTGCCGATTGGGCGACCCATTCGCAGGCGACTTCGTCGGACTTGTTGAAGGCGTTGGTTTTCTTGTTGGTCACAGCGTCGGGGCTGACCACGGTGACTTTGCCCGCCGGGGTGTTGCCGGCCAGATAGAATTTCACGCTGCCATCGATCTTGCCGGAGCGGGTGGCTTCGGCGACGGCTTTGTCGAATGGCAGGTAGACCGCCGTGTCGCGTGCCTGGCTGATCGCTGGCAGGGCGCAGAGCAGCAGGGTGACGGCGGCGAGTTTGTTGAAGTGCATGTAGGTCTCCTTGACCTGGATTGATTCGGTTATGCCCAGCGGCGGAAGATCAACGAAGTGTTGACGCCACCGAAAGCGAAATTGTTGTTCATCACGTAGTCGTGATGCATCTGACGAAACTCGCCGCGCAGGTAATCGAGCTTGCCGCAGTGCGGGTCGACCTCGTCGAGGTTGAAGGTGTGCACGTAACGGTCGCTGTTGAGCATCTCGATGCTGAACCATGACTCCAGCGCACCGCAGGCACCGAGGGTGTGGCCGAGGAAACTCTTCTGCGAACTGATCGGCATGTGTTCGCCGAACAGGCTGCTGGTGGCCAGGGTTTCGGCGATGTCGCCCTGTTCAGTCGCGGTGCCGTGGCCGTTCACATAGCCGATGGCGTCCGGGGTGAGGCCGGCATCTTCCAGGGCCAGCTCCATGGCGCGGCGCATCGTGAGCTGTTCCGGGCGGGTGGTGTGCTGGCCGTCGGCGTTGCTGCCGAAACCGACGATTTCCGCGTGAATGTGCGCGCCACGGGCGAGGGCGTGTTCCAGCTCCTCAAGCACCAGCATGCCGCCACCTTCACCAATCACCAGACCGTCGCGGCCCTTGTCGTACGGGCGAGGGCTGGTCTGGGGTGCATCGTTTTTCAGGCTGGTGGCGTAGAGCGCGTCGAACACCATGGCTTCGGTCGGGCAGAGTTCTTCGGCGCCGCCGGCGAGCATCAACGGCAGGCGGCCGAACTTGATTGCTTCGTAGGCGTAGCCGATGCCCTGGCTGCCGCTGGTGCAGGCGCTGGAGGTGGGGATCAGGCGCCCGGTGAGGCCAAAGAAAATGCTGATATTGGCGGCGGTGGTGTGCGGCATCATCCGCACATAGGAGTTGGCGTTCAGGCCCTCGGCCACCGAGTTGAGCAGCATGTTGCCGAACGCTTTGATCTCGTCAGTGCTGCCCGTGGACGAACCACAAGCAACGCCCATGCGCCCGTCCTTGATCGATTCGTCACCGAGCAGGCCAGCGTCAGCCAAGGCTTTTTCCGCCGCGCCGACCGCCAGTCGCGAAACCCGGCCCATGCTGCGCAACTGCTTGCGGGTCCAGTGCGACGGCACGAGAAAGTCATCGATAGGCCCGGCCAGACGCGTGTTCAGCTCAGTGAAGCGATCCCACTCGTCCATGCGACGAATGCCGCTGCGATTGGCCGCGAAATTGCCGGCAATGGTCGGCCAGTCGCTGCCCAGCGAGGTGATGCCGGCCATGCCGGTGACGACGACGCGCTTCATCAGCACAGGCCTCCGTTGACCGCCAGCACCTGGCGGGTGATGTACGAGGCTTCCGCCGACATCAGGAAATTCACCGCAGCGGCCACTTCCTCAGGGGTGCCCATGCGTTGCGCGGGGATCATTTTCATCAGTTCCTCCACCGGCACGTTTTCGTCGAGCATGGCCGTGTCGATCAGGCCAGGGGCGACGCAGTTAACCGTAATTTTGCGCTTGCCCAGCTCGATCGCCAACGCCTTTGCCGCACCGATTACGCCGGCCTTCGAGGCGCTGTAATTGACCTGGCCACGGTTGCCGATCAGGCCCGACACCGAGGTGATGCAGACGATGCGCCCGGCGGCGCGACGACGGATCATCGGCATCATCACCGGGTGCAGAACGTTGTAGAAACCGTCGAGGTTGGTGCGCAGTACCACGTCCCAATCGTCATCGCTCAGCGCCGGAAACGCGCCGTCGCGGGTCAGCCCGGCGTTGAGCACCACGCCGTAATAGGCACCGTGATTTTCGACATCGGCTTCGAGAATGCTTTTACAGGTTTCACGGTCGGCGACGTCGAATTGCAGGATGCGCGCGCGGCGGCCCAGTGCTTCGATTTCGGCCTGCACCGCTTGGGCTTCGGTCATGCCGCTGCGGCAATGCAGGACGACGTCATGCCCGGCTTGCGCCAGACGCAAGGCAATGGCGCGGCCGATGCCACGGCTGGAGCCGGTGACCAGTACGGATTCAGTCATCGTGCGACTCCTTTGTCTGTTGCAGATATTGGTTGGCTTGTGGCGGACGGAACACGTTCAGCCGGGCGCTGGCATGAATGCCGTCGCCGTGGATGTGACATTCGAATACGCCCATTCCGTTGTCGTCTTCCAGTGAGCGCAGGCCATGGATGGTCAGCTCGCTGCCGGGCGCAAAGGCTTCGACGTTGCACTCGAATTTGCGCGTGCCGAGGAGAAAGCCCAGCTCCGGCGGATTGCCTTTTTGCCGGGCGTGGCAACCGGCGAAAGCGGCGACGCTCTGCGCCATCAGCTCGACGCCGACCCACGCCGGCAGGCTGCCGTCGGGCAGGTTGAACAGGCCATCGGGCTTGACCGTCAGGCGGGTAAAAATCTGCTCATCGTCAAAGCGCTCGATGGCGTCGATCAGGATCATGTCGCCGGCATGCGGCAGCAGTTCGGCGAGCGGCCAGTGGCTCATGGTGCGTCTCCGATAATCAGGCTGACGTTGTTGCCGCCGAAAGCGAAAGAGTTACTCATCAGGTAGCGCGGTGCAATGGACGTCAGGCGTTCGCTCGCGGTCACCCACTTGAGTGGCGGCAGCGCGGGATCGGCCTGGCCGTCCCAGATGTGCGGCGGCAACGCCTGTTCAGGGTTTTCGGCACTCAGGCTCAGCCAGCAGAACGCCGCTTCCAGCGCGCCGGCGGCGCCGAGGGTGTGACCGGTCAGCGGTTTGGTCGACGAGCAGGCGACGCCTTCGGGAAACAGCGCCGCGACCGCCAGACTTTCCATCGCGTCGTTGTGCTGGGTCGCGGTGCCGTGCAGGTTCAGGTAGTTGATTTGCCCGGCTTGCAGATGCGCGCGGCCAAGGGCTTTCTGCATCGCTTGCAGGGCGCCGCGACCGCTCGGCTCCGGTGCGGAAATATGGTGCGCATCCGAGCTCGCGCCCGTCCCCAGCAGGGCGATTCCCGGGCCTTCGCCGCGCTGTTTGCTCATCACGAACAGCACCGCTGCTTCGCCGATATTGATGCCGTTGCGGTTGGCGGAAAACGGATTGCAGCGTTCGTCTGAAACGGCTTCCAGCGAAGAGAAACCGTTCAGCGTGAGCTTGCACAGACTGTCGACGCCGCCGCACAGCACCGCATCGCACAGACCCAGATCGAGCAGACGCTGGGCGCTCATCAGCGCGCGGGCGCTGGAGGTACAGGCAGTGGAAATCACGTAGGCCGGGCCGCTCAGTTGCAGCCATTCGGCGAGAAAATTCGCCGGGGCGCCGAGTTCCTGCTGGCGATAGTCGTACTCGCGAGGAAATTGCTGTTCGCGGATGTAATGCGCCAGACCCCGGCTGGCCTCGTCGATACCCGAGGTGCTGGTGCCTAGCACCACGCCTATGCGCTCGCGGCCGAAGGTCTGGATCGCACGATCGATGTCGGCTCGAATCTGCAGCGCGGCTTCCAGCAGCAGCTGATTGTTGCGACTGCTGTGCTCGATCAGTTCGGCCGGGATCGGCGCCAACTCACCGTGCACGCCGGCGACAGGCAGCTCACGTTCGGCGACCCAACCGGACTCGCGGCGCATGCCCGAACAGTCGCCGGCAAACAGATTGCGCGCGACTTCAGACTTGTCGCGGCCCAGGGCGCAGATCACGCCGAGGGCATTCAGGTAAGCGGTCATGGCGTCGATTCACCTAACTGGGAAACGCGATAGTACGGGCCTTGGGGCAGATTCAATTGGAAGCTCAACGGTTGTGAATAGCGGATGTTCCAGCGCGCCGGCAGTGAACGCTGATCGGCCTGTTGGCGGGCGTCGGGATAATTGCCCAGCAGTTCGGCGGAAGGCGTCAAAGCGAACAGCAATGCGGCGAACAGCTCCCGAGCTTCCGGGTTCGGCGGCAACAGACCGTCGGCCTGCCAGTGCCCGTCGATCAGTTGCTGGCGGGCCTGGGGAATGCCCAGCGGATCCATCATCGACCAGCGCGTGCCGGCGCCTTCGCGCTGGATCACCAGCAGCCAGTCCTGACGCTGCCCGGCCTGCTCGCGCTCGATGTGCAGTTGCAGCGGCAGGGGCAGCGTCGGGTTGGCCGCTGGTAGCGGTGGCTGGCTGGTGCAGGCGCTGAGCAGCAGGGCTGACAAAACGATCACCATCCATGCAGCAAACCCTGTGGGAGCGAGCCTGCTCGCGAATGCAATCTGACATTCGCCACCTTTGCTGACTGATACACCGCTTTCGCGAGCAGGCTCGCTCCCACAGGGTTTCAGGTGTTCAGATCGATAGCCGTACATCAGACAGATTCCTGCAATGGCTTTCGCGCGACGACATTCACCAGCGTCTCTTCACGCTCACCGAATGGCTTGGGTTTGCTCAACCCCAACCGCTCCAGCAAACCAAAATCCTTCGACCGGCTCCACCACAGATACGGGTAGGAAACATTGCGCTCGGCAAACTCGAAACCCTGCTCGCGGATCATCTGCAGATAGCCGGCCGCGCTCTTCTGTACGTGCATCGGATGGCGGAACAGCCAGCGAATCACCCAGGTATCAATGTAAGCCTCGGTGGATTCGGCGAACAGCAGATAGCCGCCCGGCTTGAGCACGCGATAGAACTCGGCCAAAGCCTTTTCCTGCTCGACCAGATGATGGAAGGTCTGGTGGCAGAACAGCAGGTCGACGCTGGCATCGGCGGCGTTGAGCGTGGCGCAATCGCTGCCGATCAACTCGACTGGCATGCCCAGGCGGGTGGCCTCTTCGGCGCTGAGTTGCAGGCTGTGCGGGTCGGCGTCGACACCGATCAGGCGCTGCGGGGCGAAGGTCTGACGCAGGTGGCCGAAGGACTTGCCCTGACCGCAACCGGCGTCCAGCAGCACCGGGTGTTCCGGCAGCGGCTCACTGAACAAGCCACGCAGATCGTTGATCGCCACGCGCAGCACATGGTGCTGCCAGGTGTGGCTGCGCAGGAACCAGAGACCGAAGCGGGTTTCCTCGACGTAGCTGTCGCTCAGGTAATTCATGGGGTGTCCTGCGCGCAGAGTTGGGAAATCATCTTCAGCCGGCGCCGCGCTTCGCTGACAAACGGGTTGCGCTCGTCCCAGGCGTAACCGGCGAGGATCGAGCAGATCATCCGGCGAATTTCCGCCTGGCTGTCCTCGTAGAAAATCACGTCCTGGAAGGTGCCGGCGTACCAGCCTTCGACGTAGCAGCGGAAGGTATCGACGCCGCGTTTCAACGGCTCGGCAAATTCGCTTTGCCAGTCCACCGTTTCACCCTGCAACTGACGGTGCAGCACACCAGCGGCCATGCTCGCCGAACGCAT
The DNA here is from genome assembly GCF_037095675.1 of Pseudomonas sp. CCNWLW23. Taxonomy (NCBI): domain Bacteria; kingdom Pseudomonadati; phylum Pseudomonadota; class Gammaproteobacteria; order Pseudomonadales; family Pseudomonadaceae; genus Pseudomonas; species Pseudomonas sp. CCNWLW23. The sequence goes on from NZ_JBAWKM010000022.1 coordinate 99,453, forward strand.
GGCGATGGTCACGCCGGAGGAGAACACCGGATCGAGGAATTCTGCGGCGTTGCCCAGCAGCGCGAAGCCCGGGCCATGCAGGGTTTTCACATTGGCTGCGTAGCCGCCGAGGGTGCGCGCCGGGGTGTCCCAGACCGCGTTGTTCAGAACCCCGGCGAGGCTTGGCGTCTCGGCGATAAAACTGCGCAGGCAGGCATCCAGGTCGCTGTCGCGGCCCTGAAAATGGTCCTCAGCAGCCACCACGCCCACCGAGCAGCGGCCGTTGCTGAACGGGATGGTCCAGAACCACACATCGCGATGCTCGGGATGGGTGGTGACGAGGATCTTTTCACGGTCGAACGCCGGATTGTCGATGTGATCTTCGACATGGGTGAACACGGCCTGACGCACCGGGAAATTCGAAGGTGCTTCGAGGTCGAGCAAGCGCGACAGCACGCGGCCGTAGCCGCTGGCGTCCAGGACGAAATCGGCTTCGACGCGGTACTCGCTGCCGTCTTCGCGACGCACATCAAGGAGTGGTTTCACCTGATCGAAATCGACGCTGACGATCGCATCGCCATAGCGGATTTCCGCGCCTTGCAGTGCCGCTTGATCGGCCAGCAACTTGTCGAAATCGGCGCGCTGCACCTGGAACGTGGTCGGCTTGCCGGCGGTGAAGGTGTCGCCAAAATCGAAGGCGCTGTAGCGCTCGCCCCAGGCAAACGCCGCGCCGGTCTTGCGCTGGAACCCGGCGGCGTTGACGGCGTCGAGCATGCCGGCTTCTTCGACGAAATCCAGGCAGTGGCTGAGCAGGCTTTCGCCAATGGAGAAGCGCGGGAAGTGCTGGCGC